>JAWOJD010000033.1:0-14530 GCA_046484355.1 Thiobacillus sp. | reverse complement strand
AAAGAAGCGGTGCGGAATTACAAGGAAAAAGGTAGGGGCGGAAGGCTCCGAACCGGCTGCGGAAACGCGGCCCACGCCGGGTGAGATCGCGGTAAGTCGCCTGGGTGGAAACACCCAGGCGCTCTGGTCTGTGACCCCGGAAACCCCCGCTACAAGACCGAACGGGCTTTAGCGGCGGGAGGCTTCATGTTGTTGCGCAACAGCAGCGAATAGGCGTTGCGGCCCTTGCGGTAGACCGCCAGCACGTCGCCTTGACCCATGTAATCCTCGATGTCCGGGTTGTCGTCACTCTCCCTGCTTTCGGGAATGCGGGCCCAGGGACGGATCAGCAAGGCCAGGTTCTTGCGCTCGAATCCAAACTGGAGGTACACACGGTTCCAGCTGCGCGACAAGCTTTCCGGACGCCCATTCGATTGATGCGCCATCCCCAGGTTGATGAAGCGCCCGCGGAAATCACCCAGCGCATAATTCGTGCGAAACACCAGCATCGCTTCCGGCTCGTAATTGGTCTCGCGAAACGGCGAGGAAATCGTGCCGTTATACGCCTGCCAGAACGAGGTGATGGTGTAGCCGAACCACAGGTCGAGGTTGTCGTGACCGAACACGCCCTGCATGCCCTTGACCTTGAAACTCAGCTGCAATTCGGTTTCGATCGGATCCAGCCCAAGATCGGGCTGGATGAACCTGTCCTGAAAAGGTGTGCTGTTGGGCGCGTTGCTGTATTTGAGCGGCAGGAAATAATTGGGGCGGTGCGGGCGGAACAGGAACGCCCCCTGCTTGGCGTCGTCATCCAGTTCCCAGTGGCGCGACAACGCCGACAACAGCCTGGGTTCCGGCGGCACGGGCAGTGTGGCGGGGACTTGCTGGGCGGGTGCGGCCCCGGCTTCGACAACAAGCCGGGGCACGTCGGTCGGCTCGGGCTGCGACCGCCCGGACACGCGGTCGTAGCACGCCAGCCGCTCGATATCTGCCGGGATCGCGCTGCAGCCTTCCCAGGCGGCAATCGAGGCGGCCTGCGCCTGTCCCAGCAGGCCGATGCACAGCAGGGCAAGGGCCATGCGCCCGGACGAGAATCGATTGACGTTCATCAACCCTTGGCTTACTCAAGCATCACGCTGTGTCCAGGTGTCGGCGCCATCGCGTCCCAGCCGAACTGCGTGTGCAAATCCTCGGCGAAACCGGTCGCCACCGTTTCCTCGCCATGCACCACGAACACCTGACGCGGCTTGGTGCGGAAGTGACCGAGCCAGTTGAGCAACGCGGTACGGTCGGCGTGTGCCGACAAGCCTCCCAGCGTGTAGAGATCGGCGCGCACGGGAATATCCTCGCCGAGCAGGCGCACCCGCTTGGCGCCATCGACCAGGCGGCGGCCGAAGGTGCCGGCAGCCTGGAATCCGGTGACCAGAATGGTAGAGTCGCGCCGCCCCAGATTGGCGCGCAGGTGGAACTTGATGCGCCCGGCTTCCATCATGCCGCTGGCCGAAATAATGACGGCGCCGCCGGTGATGCGGTCGAGTGATTTCGACTCTTCCACGCTCTCGACAAAATTAAGCTTGCGAAAATGTGCGGCGCCGCCATGCTTGCCCATCAGCGCGTGCGTTTCGGCATCCAGCAATGCCATATGCTTGTAGGTGATCTCGGTCGCTGCGGTGGCCATCGGCGAATCGACGAACACGGACAGTTTGGGGATGCGCCCCTGCTGCGTGAGGTCGGCCAGCAGATAAAGCATGTCCTGCGTGCGGCCCACCGCAAAGGCGGGAATGATGACATTGCCGCCCTTTTTCTCGATCGTGTTGTTGATCGCCTCCACCAGTTCGTCCTGCGTCGCCTCCATGCTTTTGTGTTCGCGATTGCCGTAGGTCGATTCGATCAGCAGGTAATCGGCGTCATGGATGTGCGTCGGGTCACGCAGTAGCGGCCGCGCCGGCTGGCCGAGGTCGCCGGAAAACACGAATTTACGACGGCGGGCGCCTTCGCCCACCCACACTTCGACAATGGCCGAGCCGAGAATGTGGCCGGCGTCGCGGAAGATGCAGCGCACCGTCGGATGCGGCGCGATCTCCAGATCATAATCGACCGGGTTGAGTTGGTTCAAACTGGCCTGAGCCTGCGCCACGGTATACAGCGGCGCACTCTCGCGCGGCACAGTGCCGCGCTTCTTCTCGCGTTCCAGGTCCTTGCGGAAACGCCGAAGGTTGGCGTATTCCGCCTCCTTTTCCTGAATATGCGCCGAATCCGGCAGCATCACCGCCAGCAGGTCGCAGGTGGCACGCGTCGTATGTACCGCGCCCTTGAACCCCAGCGCGACCAGCCGCGGCAACAAGCCGGAATGGTCGATGTGTGCATGGGTCAGGAGGACGAAATCGATCGTCGCCGGGTCGAATGCAAACGCCTGGTGATTCTTCGCGCGCGTTTCGCGGCCACCCTGGAACATGCCGCAGTCGACGAGAAAGCGCACGCCCTCATGTTCAATTAGATAGCTGGAGCCGGTCACTTCGCGCGCCGCACCGAGAAAAGTCAGTTTCATAGCGGTCTCCCTTCGCCTGTTTCTTCGTAAGTCTTGCCGTCACGGATATGGTAGATCCGTTTGAAAGTGGGGATGATTTTTTCATCGTGGGTCACGACGATGATCGCGATGCGGAATTCCTGTGCCAGCTGATTGAGAATTTTCACCACGGTGAGCGCACGCACGCTGTCGAGTGCAGCGGTCGGCTCGTCGGCGAGGATGATCGGCGGCTTGTTGGCCAGCGCACGCGCGATCGCCACCCGCTGCTGCTCGCCGCCGGAAAGCTCGGGGATGCGTGCGTCCGCCCGATGCTGCACGTCGAGCGCGGTCAGCATCTCGAGTGCGATTGCGCGCGCCTGGTCGTTGGGCACGCCGGCCAGCATCGGCAGCAGCGCGACATTGTCGGTAGTGTTAAGAAACGGAATCAGGTACGCGGCCTGGAACACGAAGCCGATGCGGTCTCGGCGCAACGCGCGCAGGTCGTCAGTCTTCCAGCCGTGGTCGAAGATCACTTCGCCGCCGAGGGTGAATTTCCCGGCGCTGGGTTCGATTACCGCGCCCAGACATTTCAGCAGCGTGGTTTTGCCGGAGCCGGACGGCCCGATCAGCCCCACCACTTCGCCCGGATAGACGGTCATGTCGACGCCTTTCAGCGCATCGACCGCCGCGCTCCCGCTGCCATAGCGCTTGGTGATGCCTTCAATCAGGATGGCGGGTTGATTGTGCTCAGCCACCGATCGCCTCCGCTGGGTCGATTTTGAGCGCAGCGCGAATCGCCAGCACCGAAGCCAGCGCGCACACCACCAGCGTCAGCACGAAGGCGCGCAACGCGTCGCCTGTCTCGAGCAGCACGTACTTGGGAAAAGCCGGCGCCCACAGGGTGGCGGCAAATTTTCCGACAAAGAAACCGATCACCCCCAGCCCCAGCGCCTCCTGCATGATCATCGCGGCGATGGTGCGGTTGCGGGTGCCGATCAGCTTCAGCACCGCGATCTCCTTGATCTTGCCGAGCGTCATCGTATAAATGATGAAGGCGACGATGGCCGCGCTCACCACCGCGAGGATGATCAGAAACAGTCCGATCTGCTTGGCCGCGGTGGCGATCAGCTTGGCTACCAGGATTTCTTCCATGTCGTCACGCGTGTAGGCAGTGTAACGCTGCCAGCGCGCGATGGTCTCCGCCAGCGCGCGCGCGTCGGTACCGGGTTGCAGCCGCAGCAACACGGCATTGACCTTGTGGCTGGAGGTCTGGATCGCCTGCACCGCGTCGAGTACGCCGGACTGGCCGGGGCGGTTGAGCGCCGGGTTGGCGGCGAGCCGCTGGCGATCGTCGACAATGGCGTCGTTGTCTTTGAGGAACTGGGCTTCCTGCGCGTCTTTCAGCGGCACGAACAGCATCGGGTCGCCGCCGGACGACACCATGCGCCGGGTCAGGCCGACCACGGTGAAATCGTTGCGTCGGATGCGCACCACGTCGCCGACCTGGAAGCCGGTCTTGGCGTCGGCCACGGCTTCGTAATGCGCGCGGGCGATGGGGCGGCCGGCCATCAGAAATGACGGGGCGCCCGGTTTGCCCGCCTCGTATCCCGCCACCATCACGCGCTGGCTGCGTCCGCCGCGCGACACCTGCATGGTGAGATACGACACGTTGCCGGTCTGCGCCACCCCTTCCAGTCCCAATAGTGCGCGGTAAAGATCATCCGGCACGCTGGAAGGTTCGGCGAACGGGCCCAGGGTGTTTTGCTGCACCACCCAGATATCGGCGTCAACCGCGCGCAGCAGCACCTTGGCGTCGTCGACCATGCCGCGATACACGCCGGCCATGGTCAGCGTTACACCAATCAGCAAGCCCAGCCCGAGACCGGTCAGCAGATAACTTTTCAGGTGGTGGGCGATGTCACGCCGCGCCAGATTAATCATGGCCGTGATTCATCATGGCGGCGTCAGTTGCTGCTCGCGCACCCGCGCACCCTTGTCGAGTTGCTTCGCGCTATAGACGATGAGGTTGTCCCCCTCTGCGAGGCCGGACAGGATCTGTACGCTTTCTGCGGTTTGCACTCCGATCTGCACTGGCTTGAACTGGGCGCGCCCGTCCACCGCCTGCCACACACCCACTTCGCTGTTCAGATGGGTGATGGCGGCGCGCGGCACCGTCAGCACGTTGCGTGTGGCGGCCTGGCGGAGCGTGACCTCGGCCAGCTCGCCCAGATACAGTTGGGCAGGCGCCGGGGCGAACGCCACGTTGACCAGGCGTTCCTCGGTTACCGCATCGCTTTGCAGTTCGATCCGGACCACTTTTCCGGGCAGAATTGTCCGCGGTGAGGAACGCAGCACAATGTCCGCCGCCTGACCCACCTGCACCCCCTGCGCACGCGCCTGATCGATGCGCGCACGCACCCACAGACGGGCAGGGTCGACCAGCCGCAGCACCGCCTGCCCGGCGACCACGGTGGCACCCGGCTCGGCTTCGCGCGCGGTCACCACCCCCGTTATCGGGCTCAACAGCTTGAGGCTTTCACGTAACTGGCCGATGCCCTGCATTTCGGCTTCGGCACGCGCGATCTCGCGCAGCGCCCCTGCGGCATTGGCGCGTGCGGCGGCCAGTGCCGCAGCAGCCGCAGCGGCTTCGTGACGACGGCCGTCGGCCATTTCTTGCGCCACGAAATTTTGCAGGACAAGTGCCTGATACCGTTCACTGCTGGCCTGCGCCAGCCGCGCACGGCTGTCCGCCTCAGCCACCTGTGCCTGTGCCGCCTGTGCCGTTTGCCGCGCGCGGGCTTCGGCGTGCCGGGCGGCGTCGGCACGTTGAAGTAAATCCACCGGATCGATTTCGGCCAGAAGCTGGCCAGCCTCGACCCGGTCGCCCTGGTCTACCAGCACCCGCAACACCCGCCCCGCCTGGATCGGGCCGACGGCATACGCGTGTTGGGCTTCCACCGTACCGATACCGTACACACTGGGGCTGAGGTCAGCGCGCGCAACCGTGGCTGAGACCACACCAACTGGCGCCATGGGGCCGCGGGTGGCGAGCAGCCAGACGAAGGCGGCGATCAACGCCAGCGACCCAACGGTCAGGAGCAGGCTGCGCGGGCTGATTTTCATGGCTGATTGGGCTCAGTGCGCGGCATCAAGTCTGGGGCTGCGGATCTGATACATCGTGTGGCAGCTCACACACTTTTGCAGCGTCGTGGACAACTGGTTGAGGCTGGTGCTCACATCCTTCAGGCTCTCGGCATCCAAAGCGATCTGGTCGAAATCGCGGTGCACCGAAAAACCCAGCTGCCTGAATTCCAGCGGCAGTTTGGCGCGCAGGGCCGGCGGCACCTCGTGCACCATTTTTTGGCCCATGTTCCGCGCGGCGTCTGCGGTGGCCTGCATGTCCTGCTTACCCAGGGCGCCGGTCAGTTTCTGCACGCCGTCAAGAAACATGCGCATTTCCTCCAGGATCATGGCGCGCTCACCGGACGTCAACGCCAGCACGACGCGGACATCGTGAACAGGTTCGTGGGCATGATGTGCACGAGGATCCTTCGCATGGGCGAGGGGGAGGGTCATCCCGAGCAGGGTGGCAATCAGGGTGGCAGTCAGTTTCATGGTGGGGTTCCTTGGACAGAGGGGGGACGAATCGCTTGCAGATAGATCGGGAAAGTCCGCGCTGCCTCGGACCGGAGGACGCGCTGGCCACGCAGGATGGACGATTGCAGCACCAGACCCTGGATCATGCCGACATACAGCGTGGCGGCGGCCTGGGTATCGAGGTCGGCACGCGCCAGACCCTGTGCCTGGGCATCCGTTAACAAGCCGGCGATCTTCGCCTCGTAGCCCAGCATGATCTCGGTCACCAATTGCCGAAGCAGGGTACTGCGACCATGCAGGTGCTCGGAAGTCAGCACGCGCGGAATCGCCGGATGGCCCACAATAAAGTCGATATGCGCAAAGAACATGCGCTGCAGCGCATCCAGCGGATCGCGCCCTTGCGCGGCGGCACGCCCCAGCACCCCCATCAGTCGATCGCGCACCCACTGCATCACCGCCAGCCAGATCGCGTCCTTGCTGGGAAAATGCCGAAACACGGCGCCCTGTGTCACCCCCATCGCCTGCGCCATGTCCTGCGTGGTCACGTCGTCGACCCCCTGCCGGGCAGCAAGCTCGAGTGTCACGCGGATGATTTCCTCGCGCCGTTCGTCGGCCCCCAGGCGGATGCGCGCGGGTTTGTCGGACATGGCTTGAACCCAATCAAGATAGTAATTGATCACTATCTTGATTTCACGTCGGACAAAGGTCAAGCGAAAACCCGGCTCAACCCGGATTCAAATGTCAGGGTGGGTGAGACACACCAGTAAGGTCTGCGCCAGGCCGCGCATGTCGTCGGCACGCGTCACATACGGCGGCATGACATACACCGTATTGCCGATCGGGCGGATGAACACCCCCTGCGCCAGCGCCATCTGATGGAAGCGCGCAGCGAAACCCGGCGCAGCATCCGCCACGTCGAACGCCCAGATCATGCCGCGCTGACGGAAGTGGCGGACGCGTGGGTGAGCGGACACTTCGCCTAGAACCTGCGTAAATTGGGCCGCCTTCTCACGGTTGGTGGCAATGACGCCATCCGACTCGAAGATATCCAGCACCGCCAGCGCCGCCCGGCAGGCCAGCGGGTTGCCGGTGTAGGAATGCGAATGCAGAAAACCCTTCGCAGGGTCATCGCCATAAAACGCAGCGTAAACGGTGTCGGTGGTCAGCACGGCAGACAGCGGCAGATAGCCGCCGGTGAGGCCTTTGGACAGGCAGATGAAATCGGGGCGGATGCCTGCCTGCTGTGCGCCTTCTCCCCTCTCCCCCGGGGAGAGGGGCTGGGGGTGAGGGCGTGCGCCACCATGCAACGCAGCCCAAACCGCCGTCAGCACCGCCTCGGTTTCCTGCAATACCTGATTGTTCCAAAAGCGCACAACCCGCAAACCCCGCTGGCCAAGCCATGCATCGCGTCTGGGGTCACGCGCGGACTCAACATGCTGACCACCATCCAGTTCGATCACCAGGCCTGCCTCATGACAATAAAAGTCCAGGGTGTAGGGTGGCATGGGATGCTGTCGACGGAATTTATGTCCGCCCAAACGGCGATTTCGCAGCAAATACCACATCACAGATTCTGCGTCAGTCTGTTCGCGGCGCAGCTTGCGTGCGAATTCGATCGCTTCGGATGGGATATCCGGAAATCGCAGCGCGCCATGACCGCTCCCCCCAGCGCCCTCACCCCCAGCCCCTCTCCCCGAGGGAGAGGTGGGTAATGCCTGCTCACAGGCGAACATCGTGCCGGTGCGTCCAAAACCGACGGCGATTTCGTCCGCTATCAGGTGCACCTGATAGCGGTCGCACAGCGCGCGCGCACGGCTCAGGTACACGGGGTGGTACATCGCCATGCCCGCCGCGCCCTGCACCAGCGGTTCGACGATGAAGGCCGCGGTGGTGGCGGCGTGTTCGGCAAGATGCGCCTCCAGCGCGTCGGCGCAACGGTGGGCAAACGCCTCGCCGGATTCGCCTGGTTCGGCTAGCCGCGCGTCCGGCGTGGGCACCTGCGCCGTGTGCCGCAGCAAGGGCGCATAGGTCGATTTGAACAGGGGAATATCGGTCACCGACAGCGCGCCCACGGTTTCGCCGTGGTAACCATTTTTCAGACTGACGAAGCCGTTCTTCTCGGGCTGGCCCGAGTTGCGCCAGTAGTGCGCACTCATTTTCAGCGCGATTTCGGTGGCCGAGGCGCCGTCCGACCCATAAAACGCATGGCCCAGACCGGTCAGCTTCGCCAGCCGTTCCGACAATTCCACCACCGGCGCGTGGGTGGCGCCGGCCAGCATCACATGCTCGATCCTGCCAAGCTGATCGGTGATGGCGACATTGATGCGCGGGTTGCAATGGCCGAACAGGTTGACCCACCAGCTCGAGATCGCGTCCAGATAGCGGCGTCCTTCGACGTCGATCAGCCACACGCCCTCGCCGCGCGCAATCGCCAGCGGCGGCTCTGCCTCCAGGCTTTTCATCTGGGTGCAGGGGTGCCAGAGAAACTGGCGCGAACGATCTTGCAATGAAGACATCAGGCGGCTCTGCTGACTGGCCCGCAAGTTTAAGCGGCGTGCATTCGATTGCCAAATCAGCGAGGGAAAATGGCCGCTATTCTGCCGACATTCCGGCGGGTGCAGTTGCGCTATCGTCAATCGCGGCGGGTGAATGACAACCCATCATCTATTGCGATCGTCATCGTCCATCCGCGACCCATTGATTCGACAAGGGTTTTCAGGGCGCCATCAAGATCGGCTTCCCACCGTGCATTTCAGCTTGTCGTGCGCGAAGCCAGCCTAAACCGGCTGTAACCCAGCCTCCGGGCCCCAGATTGGCCGCCGCCGTTCAAGTAATGGGATGAAGCGCCGATAAGTGCTGTAACCAATGGAAAAGAACACATTAGCCCCCCGGCATGCAAACCCAAGCTAAGCCCACGCCTTCCGCCCCGTCCATGTCGCAGCGCCAGATCAATCCGCCTGCGCGTGTGGTGCTGTCTGCCGAGCAACTGTTGCAGCTGCAGGCCGAGCTGTTGGGCCGCAAGCGCTTCAGCGAAGCCGCCACGGGGCTGGCTCAGCAACTGGCGAGCAGCCTGCGCTGCGACCGGGCCAGCATCGGCTTGCGCGAAAAAGACCGCATGAACGTGGTTGCCGCCTCCTATGTTGCCGAAGTGCATACGCGGCAGGAGACCGCCCGGCTGGTGGCCGCTGCCATGGAAGAAGCCGCCGAGCAGGGCGTCAGGATCGTCTATCCGGAGCCCGCCACCGGCAGCCCGCACATCGTGCTGGCACATGAGGAATTGGCCCGACGTCAAGGCTATGTCATCCTGACCGTGCCTCTGGCCTTTGGCGGCCGCGCCATCGGCGCACTGACCCTGGAGAGGCGCGAAAACGAATTCGCCGCCCAGGATGCAGCCCACATCGAACGCGTGGCGACCATGCTGGCGCCGGCCCTCATGCTCAAGTATGAAAGCGGCCTGCCCCTCTGGCGGCGTGCCCTGACAAATGCCAAGGAAAGCCTTGGCAAAATCCTCAAGACCGGCACGCCGGCCAGCAAGCCCATCCTCGCCGGCATCGGAACCACATTGGTTCTGCTGGCCGGGATATTGTTCTTTCCCACGTCGTACACCGTCAGCGCGCCCGCCAAACTGGAAGGCGCCATTCAGCGCGTCCTCACCGCCCCCAACGAAGGCTACCTGCACAAGGTGTATGCCCGTCCCGGTGACCACGTCAAGGCCGGACAGGTGCTAGCCGAACTGGCCGATCAGGACATGCTGGTTGAACTGCGCGGCCTTGAATCCGAGCTGGCCCAGCACGAAAACGCCCTGCTTTCCGCTCAGGCACGCACCGACCGCACCGAATACATTGTCAGCCAGGGCCGCGCCATGGCCGCCCGCGCCAAGCTCGACCTGCTCCAGCAACAACTCGAGCGTTCCCATCTGCGCGCCCCGTTTGATGGCATCGTCATCAAGGGCGACCTCAGCCAGTCGATTGGCGCACCCGTCGAGCGCGGTGCCGAACTCATCACCCTGGCCCCCGACACCGGATTTCGCGTTCTGGTCGAAGCCGAAGAAACCGAAGTCGCCGACCTCAAGACCGGACAGGCCGGCCGCCTGAAACTGGCCGCCATGCCCAGCCTGACCCTGCCCATCCGGGTGGAACGCATCACCCCGCTGGCCAGCACCGAAGAAGGCCATCATTACTTTGCCGTCTATGCCACGCTGCACGGCAAGCTGCCGGCCTTGCGCCCCGGCATGCAGGGGTTCGCCAAAATCGAGGTCGACAAGCGTTCGATGCTGATCAACTGGATCAGCCACGCCGCAAACTGGGTTCGCATCAAGCTGTGGTCGTGGGGCGCGTAAGGTGTCGTCCGATTCGCTGTTCAGTCCCAACTGGTTTCGTGTCGCCCAGCTCCATCCGCAACTGGGCGGCCACGTCCAGGTGCGTCGCCAGCCCAGCCGCGATGCGCTCTGGTACGTCTTCACCGACACCGCCACGGGACGCCAGCACCGGCTCAACGACATCGCCTACCAGTTCGCAGGGCGCTGCACGGGACGCCTGACCACCAATGAAATCTGGGAGGCCCTGCTGGGCAAGCTGGGCGACCACGCGCCCTCGCAGGAAGAAATCCTGCACCTGATCGGGCAACTGTCCGAAGCCGGCATGCTGCAGGTGGACAAGCTGTCCGACGTCGAAACCCTGTTCGAGCGCCATGACGAACGCGCCAGCAAGCAGCGGCGCAGCGCACTCAACCCGCTGTTTTTCCGCATCAACCTGTTCAATCCCGACACCCTGCTGCGTCGCCTCGACGGCGTGGCACAGCAACTGTTCCGCACCCGGATACTGGTCCTGTGGAGCCTGATAGTCGGGCTCGCGCTGTTCAGCGCCATCGGTCACTGGAGCGAACTGCGCGCCCATGCCGCCACCTATCTGCTGACGCCGCGCTATCTGGTTCTGATGTGGCTGTGCTTCCCCCTGATCAAGGCCGTGCACGAACTGGCGCATGGCCTCGCCGTGCGCCGCTGGGGCGGCGAAGTCACGCAAATGGGCATCGCCCTGCTGGTGCTGGTGCCCGCACCCTTTGTCGATGCGTCCGCCGCGTCCGCCTTCCGCCCCACCTACCAGCGCGTCATGGTCAGCGCGGCCGGCATCATGACCGAGCTGCTGATCGCCGCCCTCGCGCTGCTTGTCTGGCTCAACATCGAATCCGGCCTGCTGCGCGACATCGCCTTCATCTTCGCCTTCATCGGCAGCGTGTCCACCGTCCTGTTCAACGGCAATCCGCTGCTGCGGTTTGACGGCTATTACGTGATGTCGGATGCGCTCAACCTGCCCAACCTGTCTCCCCGCAGCAACCGCTACTGGCTATACCTGGTGCAGCGCTACCTGCTCAAACTGCCAGGCGTGCAGTCGCCCGAGCCGTCCCGCGGCGAACGCGTCTGGCTGCTGCTGTATGCGCCGCTGTCGTGGCTGTACAAGCTGTTCATCGGCATGATAATCACCTTCTGGGTCGCATCAAAATCGTTTTTTCTCGGCCTCGCCGCGGGCCTGTTCCTGCTCTACACCACCCTCGCGAAACCGCTGTACAAAGTGTTACGCTTTGCGTTTTCCTCGCCCGTGCTGGGCGCGCAGCGGCTGCGCACACGGCTGATCACCGCCGGCGCAGCCGCTTTTGTCATCCTGTTGACAGGCATCGTCCCGATGCCCACTACCACCGTTGCCGAAGGCGTGGTGTGGCTGCCCGATCGGGCGCAGCTGCGGGCCGAAACCGGCGGCTTCATCGTCAGCCTGGCCGCCCGCGATGGCGAACGGGTCCAGCCCGGCCAGCTCATCGCCGTGCTGGAAGACCCGGCACTCGAAGCCAGCCGCCGTGAATTGCAGGGCAAGCTCGACGGCCTGCGCGCCGAGCATTACCAGACCTTTCTCAGCGATCCGTTCAAGGCCCGCAATGCCGACGAGGCGATGCGGCCCGTGGCCGCCGAACTTGCGCGCGTGAATGAACGGCTGGCGCAACTCGAAGTGCGCGCCCAGATCACTGGCCGGCTGGTCATGCCGCGCCAACAGGACCTGCCCGGCACCTACATGAAGCAGGGCGCCCTGCTGGGCTACGTGTTCAGCCCCGAGCAGGTCCGCGTGCGCGCCGTGGTGGACGAACACGACATCGCGCTGGTGCGCGGACGTACCCGGGACGTCGGCGTGATGCTGGCCGACCACCCCGCGCAGGTGCTGCGCGCCGGCCTCACGCGTGAGACCCCGGCGGCCACGCAAACCCTGCCTAGTGCCGCGCTGGGCGACCGCGCAGGTGGCAGCCGCATCACCGATCCCACCGACAAGGAAGGCGTCAAAACCCTCGAACCGGTATTTCTGGTCGACCTCACCCTGCCGCCCGACGCCACCCGCCGGGTAGGCGGCCGCGCCTGGGTGCATTTCGATCACGGTGCCGAGCCGCTGGTGGTGAAATGGACCCGTCGCGTGCAGCAACTCTTCCTCAAGCATTTCAGCGCGGCAGATTGAGCGCACACATCATGCATGCCCACACCCTGCCGCAACCCGGACTGATCTGGGGCCTGTATCCAGAAAAGCATCGCCCCGCCCATGATCGCGCCTGGGCCCAGCGACTAAATACCTTCGCCCTGCGCCTGGCACGCCCCGGACTGCGCCGCCACGACCGCATCGCGCAGCGCTCACTGGAAATCGAACAGGGGCTGAGATCGTTCTCCAGCGCCGAGATCAGCGAAGCCGTGCGCAGCCTCAAGCAACGCCTCGCGCGCGAAGGCTTCAGCGACGATGTCCTCGCCCACGCGTTTGCGCTGACCGGCGACGCCTGCCGGCGCCACCTCGGCATGACGCCCTTTGCCACCCAGCGCATCGCCGCCGCCATCATGCTCGACAACCAGCTGGCGGAAATGGCCACAGGCGAAGGCAAGACGCTGGTCGCCGCGCTGACCGCGGCCGCCGGCGCGCTGGCCGGCATTCCGGTGCATGTCATCACCGCCAACGAATACCTGGTCACCCGCGACGCCGCCAAGCTGCGTCCGGTGTATGCCTCGCTGGGGCTCAGCGTCGGCGCCGTGCAGCAAAGCATGGACGGCAATTTTCGGCGCGTGGAATATTCCCGCGACATCACTTACTGCACCGCCAAGGAACTGGTGTTCGATTACCTGCGTGACCTGCCCCTGCGCAGCCAGCACCGCACCGAACTGTCCTGGCACGCCGCGCATTTCACCGAAAATGACGCCCGCCAGGCCACGCTGCTGCGCGGCCTGTGCATGGCCGTGGTCGACGAAGCCGACAGCATTCTCATCGACGAAGCCCGCGTACCGCTCATCATTTCCGAGCTGCACGAACATGAAGGCAAGCGCGAGGCCGCCGCCGAGATCCTGCAGCTTGCCGCCACGCTGCGCGCCGGCGCCGATTTCACGCTTGACCCGCATGCCATGTCGGCCACCCTGACCGAGCAGGGACGCGCCTCGATCGAAGCCCGGGTGGACGGCCTGCATCCCGTCTGGCACAGCCGCCGCCATCGCGACGAAAACCTGCGCCTGGCGCTGGCCGCGCTGCACCTGTTCCATCGCGACCGCCACTATCTGGTGCGCGACGACGGCGTGCACATCATCGACGAGACCACCGGCCGCGTATCGCCGGGCCGCACCTGGTCGCGCGGGCTGCACCAGCTCATCGAACTGAAAGAGCTATGCAAGGTCAGCGGCGAGGCCGTCACCCGCGCGCAGATCACCTACCAGCGCTTCTTCCCGCGCTATCTGAGGCTGTGCGGCATGAGCGGCACCCTTGCCGAATCGCGCGCCGAACTCTCCCGGGTCTATGGGCTGAGCGTGGTACGCGTGCCCTTGCGCAAGCCCAGCCGCCGTTTGGAACTTGGCCAGCGTGTCTTTCTGCAGCGCGCGCAGCAGTGGCACGCCTTGGCGCAGCGCGTCGCCGAACTCACCGACCAGGGCCGCCCGGTGCTGATCGGCACCGATTCGGTCGCCGACTCCGACAGCCTGTCCGCGCACCTCATGCAGCAGAACATTGCGCACACCGTGCTCAATGCCCGCAACGACAAGCAGGAAGCCGACATTGTCGCGCTGGCCGGGCATGCCGGCCGCATCGCCGTCGCCACCAACGTAGCGGGACGCGGCACCGACATCCCGCTCGGCCCCGGCGTGGAAAAACGCGGCGGGCTGCACGTCATTTCCTGCCAGATGAACAGCGCGCGCCGCATCGACCGCCAACTCAAGGGCCGCTGCGCGCGGCAAGGCGACGCCGGCAGCGTCGAAACCGTGCTGTGTCTCGAATCGCCGCTGATGCAGCGCTCGCTGCCCGGCTGGCTCAAACGCATGGCGGCGCGATCCGCCCGGCCCGACAACGGCCAGCTTCCCGTTTGGCTCGGCACAATGCTCGCCACATTCACCCAGCGCATGGAAGAGTCGCGCCAGCAGGCACAGCGCGCGCAGCTGTTGCACCAGGATCA
>JAWOJD010000029.1:0-52084 GCA_046484355.1 Thiobacillus sp. | reverse complement strand
TGTTCTGGCACCGAGCGTATTACGTCGGCAGCGTCGGCGGTGCCACGCTTGATACGGTTCGAGCTTATGTCGACGCGCAAGGGACAGAAGAACACGCGCGCAAGAAGCACCCAAAAATCAGACCGCCCGCTTGACCCGCCTGCTGGCTCGAAACTCGCCTAGCAGGGGGAATGCGCGGGCATTTGTTCAAGCGGGATGTTCAGGCTTAAGACGATTGGGTACTTTGGCCGAGGCCGGAATTCAGTGAAATCAGTGGAACCGGGCGCTCAGGGTCAGCACTGTCCACAAAACGGACATAGGAAGATGGCGATGTGGTGGACGGTTGTGGGTATAGGCATCCTGGGTGCAGCACTATGGGGACCGATTATGAGCGATGTAGAGCAGGCGAAATATCGTGTGGTGGAGAAAAACAACAACATCGAGATACGCGACTATGCGCCAATGATCGTGGCAGAAACTGAAGTATCGGGGACGCGGGAAAAGGCAATCGGCGAAGGATTCCGCATGATTGCCGATTACATCTTTGGCAATAATTCGACGGCGCAGAAAGTATCGATGACTGCCCCCGTCACCCAGCAGGGAAGCGAAAAGGTCGCGATGACCGTCCCAGTCACGCAGCAAGGCGACGGGAAAGCCTGGAAAGTTCACTTTGTCATGCCGGCCAGCTACACGATGGAGACGCTCCCAAAACCCAACAATCCCGCTGTAAAGCTGAAAGAAATCGGAGGCAAGCGCTTCGCGGTCATTCGCTTTTCTGGCATGGCGGGGGAAGACAGCCTGAAGCGCCACACAGAAGAACTGCATGAATTCATCACTGCAAAAGAACTCAAATCCCTGTCTGCGCCCACCTACGCTTTTTTCAACCCGCCTTGGACACTGCCCTTTTCTCGCCGCAACGAAGTGATGCTGGAGATTGCGGATGATCACTGATCTCACTGGCCATGGCGGCGCAAATCGCACCAGCCACTCCCGAATGACCGTGCTTCGTGTTTTGATCGCGTTGTTTGCTGTGGCGTTAGTGACAGCCTGCACAACGCCTGCGCCACCGCTCCTGACCGTCCAAGCGGTTGACCTGGGGCGCTATTACGGCACCTGGTATGAGATTGCCCGCTTACCCAACCGTTTTCAATCGATGTGTGTATCGGACACTCAGGCTCACTATCGTCCGGATGGCGGCGCGGTCTCAGTCGTGAACCGGTGCCGAACAGCTGAAGGCACGTTCAAACAGGCCAATGGGCTTGCCAAGGTGGTTGACGGAAGTCGCGGAGCAAAGTTACGGGTGAGTTTTTTTCGCCCCTTTTATGGCGACTACTGGATACTGGAACTTGACCCGGATTATCGCTGGGTGCTGATTGGTGAGCCGGGTCGTCAATATGCCTGGGTGCTGGCGCGGCAGCCCCAACTCGAAGAAGCAACATTGCAGCGCCTGTTGGCTCGGGCAGGCGCACTTGGGTTTGATCAGCAGGCCTTTTCGATCTCGACGCATACCCGCTCCCCGGAATAACCAGCCAAGGTGTCTACTGTCTATCAACAGCATCAGCGTCACGTTGGGCCAGAAATGAAAAGCCGGGAAATCCCGGCTTCCTGCTTCCCACCCTGACTTGCTTATGCAGCTTATTCCTGGTGGTAGCTAGTCACGGTATCGACTTCGGTCTTGGAACCCAGAATCACCGGCACGCGCTGGTGCAGGCCTTCGGGGGCCAGGTCTAGGATGCGCTGGCGGCCGGTGGTGGCGGCACCGCCCGCCTGCTCGACGATGAAGGCCATCGGGTTGGCTTCGTACATCAGGCGGAGCTTGCCGGCCTTGGTGGGATCCTTGGTGTCCTTGGGGTACATGAAGACCCCGCCGCGGGTGAGGATGCGGTGCACTTCGGCGACCATCGAGGCGACCCAGCGCATGTTGAAATCCTTGCCGCGCGGACCGGTTTTGCCGGCGAGGCACTCTTCGACGTAGCGCTGCACCGGCGCTTCCCAGAAACGCATGTTCGACGCATTGATCGCGAACTCTTTCGTTTCGGTCGGGATCTGCATGTTGGGATGGGTCAGCACGAATTCACCAACATCGCGGTCGAGCGTGAAGCCGTTGGTGCCGTGGCCGAAGGTCAGCACCAGCATGGTCGACGAGCCGTAAATCGCATAGCCGGCGCACGCCTGCTTGGTGCCGGCCTGCAGGAAGTCTTCGGCCTTGGCGGCGCGGCCGGCGACCGGCGCCTTCAGGATTGAGAAGATGGTGCCGACGGAGATGTTGACGTCGACGTTGCTTGATCCGTCGAGCGGGTCGAACACCAGCAGGTATTTGCCCAGCGGATACTGGTTGGGAATGGGATACGGATCGTCCATTTCCTCCGACGCCATGCCGGCGAGGTGGCCCGCCCATTCGTTGGAGCGGATCATGATGTCGTTGGTGATGACGTCGAGCTTTTTCTGTGTTTCGCCTTGTACGTTTTCGGAGTCCAGCGAGCCCATCACGCCCAGCAGCGCCCCCTTGTTGACGACGTTGGAAATCGCCTTGCAGGCGGTGACGACGTCGTTCAGCAGCGAGGTGAAATCGCCGGTGGCGCCGGCCGTGCGGCGCTGCTCTTCGATGATGAACTGGGTCAGGGTTGTGCCGGTATGCATGGTAAAACTCCAGAAAAATCAATAAATATTAGAATAACCATATATTATACACGGCGGCGGCCCTGACGTGTCCCGCAACGCAATGGTCCCAGATCATTCCGTGCCGACCAGCTGGTCCGAGCGGGTGAAGGTCCAGGTGCGGGTGATTGAAAGAATGTCGGCTTTTTTCCGCATTTCGTCGGGAAAAGGCGCATATTTTTCTCCAAGTTCGACGATCCTGATCGCGGCGGTGTCGAGCACCTTGGAACCCGACGAACGGTCGACCTCAACGGCCTCGATGCGGCCGTCGGCATAAATCGACACGGTGAGCTTGAGGCTGCCGTAGATACCCTGGCGGCGCGCGGCTTCAGGATAGTTGACGTTGCCGATGCGTTCGACCTTGGTGACCCAGTCTTCCACGTAGCGCGCGAACGCATATTCCTTGACGTTGGCCCCGACGAACGCACGCTTGGGGCGTTTTTGATACTCGTCCCATTGCTGCGAGATGCGCGCCTGCAACTGCGCCATCTCCCGCGCCTGCTGGCCCAGCTCGCTGGCGTTGACGGAAGGCGCAACCGGTGTCGGCGGGGCGGCCTGCGGCAGGCTTTTCACCTGCGGTTCGGGCTGCAACTGGGTCAGCAGCGCCTTGGCCTTCTGCTCGAGCTCAGTCACGCGTGCCTGCAACGCGGCTTTTTCGCTGTCAATCTGGCTGACGTCGCTGGCGGGTAGCGGGCTTTTCATCCGGCGGTCGTCGTCGGTGTTGCCGCCGCCCGCCAAATTCACCTGCGCCAGCGCATCGGGCTCCAGCGGCGACTCCGCGCTTTTCGCGTTGACCAGCACTACTTCCATCGGCAGGTTGGGGTCTTCGAACAGGCGCGGATTGATCTGCACGAACTGGGTCGACAGCACCATGCCATGCACCGCCGCCGACGCCAGCATGGCCAGCGCCATGCGCGTACCTTGCTTGGACGGTTCAGCGAGAAGAGTCGGAGGGGAAGACACCATGTTGTCCGGAAATGAGGGCAAACCTGATTCTACGAAACGGCGGCGCTGCTGTCAGGCGGGGATGCCTGCGGGGCGTCCAGTGTTTCCAGCAATTCGGCGTGAAAGCTGATATCGAGCAGGTCGATGCTGGAGAGGGCCAGACGGACTTTCGCGCCGGGTGCCACGCCCATCACCGAAGGGGCGCGCGTGACCAGCGGCAGATTGTCGACGCGCACCAGGTCTTCGCGGATCACGCTGGCCGTGACTTCGCTGATATTTTCCTGGATCAGCCAGCGCAGGATCCAGTAGCGCTCCAGCCGCCGCTGGAAATCGTTATAGGCGTCGTAGGCCAGCTCAAACTCGCGTACCACCGAGAACAACTGCTCGCTGCGCGGCGGATACACGGGGTCGACCCCCTGCACGATGCTGATGATCTGGCGCTGGTTGACCAGATCAACATAGCGCCGCAAGGGCGACGACGACCACGCATATTGATCGACGCCGAGTCCGACGTGCGGGTCGGGCGCGGTGGTCATGCGCGTCTTGCCGTTGGACTGCGCACGATAGATTCCGGGTACCCGGTTTTCCGCCAGCCAGCCGCCCCAGTGCGCGTTGGCAAAAATCATCAGCTCGGACACCACCTTGTCGATCGGACTGCCGCGCTTGCGCGGCACGATGCTGATGCGCTCACCGTCGACCTTGAAGTTGTAGTCGACGCGATCGACCGTGTCGGCCTTGCCGCGCCCGGCTTCCAGCGCGGCGGAAAACGCCCACAGCCATTCTAGTTCGCGGCGGTAGGGATAATCGGCGACGGCGGGGTTGTGGAGCGTGTCGGCGTTGAATTCGACTTCCAGCGTTTCGTGGCGCAAGTTGTCGGCGATGTGCACCATTTCGAGCCTGGTTTCGGTGCCGAGCACGCGCAGGTCGGACGCCACGTCGACATACAGCGACAAGGCCGGGCAATCGTGGGTTTCGCCCAGCGTGTAATGGTGGATCAGCGCCTCCGGCAGCATGGTGATCTTGTTGCCGGGGAAATACACGGTCGACAGCCGGTCGCGTGCGACCTTGTCGAGTTCCGAGCCGGGCGCAATGCCGAGCGCGGGCGCGGCGATGTGGATGCCGACGCGGATGGAGCCGTCGGCCAGCCATTGCACCGACAGTGCATCGTCGATCTCGGTGGTCGCCTCGTCGTCCATCGAAAACGCGCGCACCGTGCTCCTGGGCAGTTCGGGCGGATCCATCGGCTCGCTGACGGGTGCAAAGCCGGTGCCGCGCGGAAACCATTCCAGCTGGAAACTGGCCTGATGAAATTCGAGTGTCGACGGAATCGCGCCGCAGCGTTCAATCAATCGCAGTTGCGACAAGCCGGTGGCCGTCGCCGCGTCTTCCAGCGCCTTGTATTCCAGCGTGTTCTTGTCTGGTGCGATGAGGATGCGCGGGATCAGCGACACGTATTCTTCCGGCAGCCTGAATTCTGATAGCTCCGATGCAAGCCGCGCCTGCCGTTCCGCGGCCAGCCGTTTTTTCTCCAGCCCCGCCTTGGCCGCTGCCAGCGTCTCGGCGGGGGCAGGGCGGTAACGGCCCTTGCCTTTCTTGTGGAAATAGATCGGCGCGGCGTGCAGCTTCAACAGCAGCGCCACCGACTCGGCGGGGCGCGGCGCGTGGCCATAATAGTCCTGTGCAAGCTGCTCGAAACCGAATTCATCGCTGCCTGCGGCCTCCCACAAAAAATCGGCGTCGAGCTCCGCTGTCAGCGTCTCGGCCTCGGCCATCACCTCACCCGGTGCGGGTGTGGCAAAACGCAGCAGGATATTGGCCGCCTTGATCTTGCTGCGCTTGCCCGATGCCGCTTCCACCTGCGCCGTGGCGTCGGTTTCGGACAGGATGGAACCGGCCTTGAAGTGGCCGTCCTCTTCAAAAATGAGATGCATGAAAAATTCAGAAATCCAGAAGGGTTTGGAAGTGCCGCTCGATTCCGACAAAGCCGTGGTCGCCGCCGTCTTCGATGAGGTGCGTGGCGCCAGCGTAATAGGCGACCGCGTCCCGGTAATCGAGCACCTCGTCGCCGGTTTGCGCCAGCAGCAGATAGCGGTCGGGCAGGGTGATGGCGGGCACGTCGAGCGCGGCGAGTTCGGCCAGGTGTGCCTGGGTGAAAGCCCATTTTTCGCCGGTATGCCAATTGGTCTGGGTGCCGAGCGCGTCGCGTAACAGCTGGTGCGCATGCACCGCCGGGTTCACCAGCACCGCTTTCCAGTCGTGTTTTTCGGCCAGATAGGTGGCGTAAAACCCGCCCAGCGAACTGCCGATCAGCGTGACCGAGTCGGGGCGGCTGCGTGCCAGCGTCGACTCGACCTTGGAAATGGCTTCGCGCGGGCTATTGGGCAACGCCGGACAGTAGTAGTCGGCCAGCCGGCCGATGCCCGCCATGTAGTCGCCCAGCAGTTTGGCCTTGCCGGACGCTGGAGAGGAATTGAAGCCGTGGAGATAAACGATCATGGAGGCGGATTTTACCGGGGGCGGGGGGATTCCTGAAATTTGACGATAGCCCTGAACGGCCCTCAACTACTACGCACGCTCAAGCATGTCCCCGATACTCATGCATCGGTATCAGCACAATTGCGCTAATGCAGATGTTGATGCAGCGCATCCAGCAGCTTGGCGTGAATGCCCCCGAACCCCCCGTTGCTCATCATCAGCACATGGTCTCCGGGGCGGGCGTCGGCCACCAGCTGGCTGACCAGTTTTTCCAGGTTGTCGAACACGCATGCTTTCCTGCCCAGCGGGGCCAGCGCTTCGGCGGCGTCCCAGCCGAGGTTGGCGCCATAACAGTAAACCTGGTCGGCCGCGGCGAGACTGGCGGGCAGGGCGGCTTTCATGACGCCGAGCTTCATCGTATTGGAACGCGGTTCCAATACGGCGAGGATGCGGGCCTGGCCAACCTTGGCGCGTAATCCTTCGAGTGTGGTGGTGATGGCGGTGGGGTGATGGGCGAAGTCGTCATAGACAGTGATGCCGTTCACGACGCCCCGCACTTCCATGCGGCGCTTGACGTTTTCGAAGCGGCTCAAGGCGTCGATCGCGGCAGCGGCCGGCACGCCGGCGTGGCGCGCGGCGGCAATGGCGGCCAACGCGTTCATGCGGTTGTGCTCGCCAATGAGCGCCCATTCCACGCGACCCTGCAGGGTGTGGTTGAAGAAGACGTCGAAGTGGCCGTCTGCGTCGGGTTCCCCCGCCGCCCATCCGTCGCGGTCACCAAAACGCTCGACCGGCGTCCACAAGCCGCGCTCGAAGACACGCTCAAGGCTGGGTTCGCGGCCATTCGAGATGACCAGTCCATTACCGGGAAGGGTGCGAATCAGGTGGTGAAACTGGGTTTCGATTGCGGTGAGATCGGGAAAAATATCGGCGTGGTCGTATTCCAGGTTGTTGAGGATGACGGTGCGCGGGCGGTAGTGAACGAATTTGGAACGCTTGTCGAAGAACGCGGTGTCGTATTCGTCGGCTTCGATGACGAAGAACGGGCTGTCAGTCAGGCGGGCCGACACGTCGAAATTCTGCGGGACGCCGCCGATCAGGAAACCAGGCTGCAGGCTGGCTTCTTCGAGGATCCACGCGAGCATGGCGGAGGTCGTGGTCTTGCCATGGGTGCCGGCGACGGCCAGGACCCATTTCTCTCGCAGCACGGTGTCGGCCAGCCACTGCGGGCCAGAGGTATATGCGAGGCCGCATTCTAGGATGGCCTCCATCAGCGGGTTGCCGCGGGTGACGACGTTGCCGACGACAAACACATCGGGCTGCAGATCGATCTGGCTGGCATCCCAGCCTTCGGTCAGCTCGATACCGAGTGCGCGCAATTGGTCGGACATCGGCGGGTAGACGTTGGCGTCGCAGCCGGTGACGGTGTGGCCGGCCGCACGGGCGATGGCTGCCAGACCACCCATGAAGGTGCCGCAAATGCCGAGAATATGGAGGTGCATGGTGTCGGGGATGAAAGTCGATTTTGGCGCAGATTATCCCATAGCATGGCTGCGGGCCTGCTGGATCAAATGGGTCAGCAGGGCGCGCAGTTTGGCGGGGCGCAAGGGCTTGTGCAGCAGGGGGAAGCCGGCAAGATTGATGCGCCGGATGGTGTTGGGCGCGGTGTCGCCGGTAACCAGTATGGCCGGGATGGCCGCGCCATATTGGCGCCGCAGGCGGGCGATCACGTCGACGCCGTCGGTGTCGCCGGGCAGCCGGTAGTCCGACACGATCACGTCGGGAATCCGGCCCAGGCTGTCCAGCCACTGCACGGCTTCGTCGGCACTGTGGGCGGTGACCAGATCGATGTTCCAGTTGTCGAACAGTTCGGCCATGGCGCGCAGGATGGCGCTTTCGTCGTCGACCAGCAGCACCAGCGCATCCGCGGGAAGCTGCCCGGGCGATCTCGTGACTGGCGCGGTCTGGACCAGCGCGGCGTTGCCATACGGCACGTCGATGCTGAACACCGAGCCATGCTCGGGGCGTGAGCGCACGTCCACGCGATGCCCCAGCAGGCGCCCGAGGCGCGACACGATGGCCAGTCCCAGCCCGAGTCCCTTGCTGCGGTCGCGCGCCGGGTTCTGCAACTGCACGAATTCCTGAAAGATCGTGTTCTGCTGGTCGGGCGGAATGCCGCGCCCGGTGTCGATCACGCACAGGCGCACCAGTCGGCCATGCTGCCTGCAGCCGACCAGCACGCCGCCGTCGTCGGTGTAGCGAATGGCGTTGGAAATCAGGTTGACCAGGATGCGCTCGATCAGCAGCGGGTCGCTGTAAAGCGTGACGTCACAGGGGCGAAAGCGAAGCCGCAACTGCTTTTCATCTGCAAGGGGGCTGAACTGCTTTTCGAGGTCCAGCAGCATGGCCTGGAGAGAAAAATGCGTCGGGTGGGCCTCGATGGCGCCTGCGTCCAGCCGCGAGATGTCGAGCAGGGAATTGAACAACAATTCCATCGTGGCGGTGGAGGCCTCGATGTTGTCGATCAGGACCTGCGCTTCGGGCTGCCGGTTGCGGGCTTTCAACGCAGCAACAAACAGCGACAGTGCGTGCAGCGGCTGCCGAAGGTCGTGACTGGCAGCTGCAAAAAAGCGCGATTTGGCCTGGTTGGCGCGTTCGGCCACTTCTTTCTTCGCCGCCAGACTGGCGGTGGCGTCACGGATGCGTGCTTCCAGTTCGATGCGGTGGGTCTGCAAGGCTTCGGCCATGTCGTTGACGCCCGTCGCAAGGGAGCCGACCTCCCCTTCGGGCGGGAGGTGCGTGCGCACCGACAATTCGTGACCCGCGAGCCGCCCCACCACCTGTCCGACATGTTTCAACTGTCCCGCCAGGCGGTTGGAAAGCCGCCAGGCCAGCGCAGCGGTCAGCGCAAATGCCACCAGCATCAGCAGTGCGGCATGGGTCAGGGTGTCGCGTTTGAAGGTGCTGATCTGATCGAGCGAGACGCCCACCTCGATGCGCCCCAGCTGTTCGTCGGCAGGCGGGGAGCCGGTGTCGAAATGGGGGTCGCCCACGGACTCGACCACGGGCAACCGGATGTCGCTGCGCTGCACGAAATAATCGGGCAGGCTGGATGGGTGCGGTGCGGCGCCTATGGCGGCGACAAGACGGCCCTGCGTGTCAGTGATGTGGGAGAAGGCGAGTCGGCTTTTCACAGATTCGGTTTTCAGCATGGCGCTCACCCGGGCGGTGTCGCCGCTGATCAAGGCATATGGCAGGGTGTCGGAGAGATGACGCGCTGCGTTGCTGGCGCGCGTTTGCAGGGCCTCCTCCGCGCTGGCGAGGGTTTGCGTCGTGAAGTAGACCACCATTCCGAACTCGGCCAACAGGGCGGGTAGCAGCGAAATCATCAGCATCCGGCTGCGAAAGCTCGAAAACGGCAGACGCCTGAATGGGGCGCGAAAGAAACTCACTGGGGGTGGATCAGACGCTGGATGGCAAGGACAGCCTCGGTGCGGTTGGTCACGCCAAAGGTGCGAAAAATTGCAGCGATATGAACCTTGACGGTGCTTTCCGACATGCTCAGCATGCCGGCGATGGCCTTGTTGGCAAATCCCTGGGCCAGCAGGCGCGCCACTTCAAGCTGGCGCGCCGTCAGCCCGATTTGCTGCAAGCCGCGAGCATCGGCATAAGGTGCGGTGAGCCGGGCGGAATCGTTGTCCAGGCAGGCGGGTACATGCACATCGCCTGCCAGCACCCGCTGCAATGCCGCCAGCATATCGTCCGAGGAGGCCGACTTGGGAATATAGCCCAGCGCGCCTGCCGCCAGCGAGCTGCGGACATCGTGCGGCGATTCGGACGCCGACAGCACCACCAGAGGGACGTCGGGGAAACGGCTGCGGAACTGGGAAATGCCTTGAATGCCAATGAACCCCGGCATGTTGAGATCGACCAGCGCAAGATCGAGATCGGCGTGGGTGGCCGCCTGTGCGAACAGACTGGGGTAGTCGTGGGCGTCGATGATCTCGACCGGTGGGCCCAGTTGGGCGAGCACCTGTCTGATCCCCTCGCGCATCAGCGGGTGGTCGTCGGCCAAAAGGGTTTTCATCGGAGGGCTCCCTGCATGGCAGGGATTCTAGTACGACAAGCGAGTCGTTGGCGTACCGCGAGCGAGCAGCGCGCTATTTGCCGCGTGCCTTGCGCATGCCCTCGTCGATGGCGGCTTCCAGATAGGCAAAGTAGTAGTCCGGCGACAGCAGGCCGACGATGGCATCGCTGGCGTCATTGCCGCGCGGATCGAACACCTTGACGGTGGGCACCATGAACACCTTGTTTGCGGCGGCAAATGCGCCTTCGGTGGTGCGCGTGCCGTCGAACCCGGTCAGCGGCGTGGTGGCGCCCATGGTGACCTCGCGGATGATGACTTTCTTGCCGTATGCCGGATCCTTGTGCATCGGGGCGAGATACTCGCGCTTGACGCGCTCGCAATAGTGGCAGCCGGGGCTGGTGAACAGCACCAGAATCGGCACCTGGCGTTTGGCTGCATCGCGCGCGTTGGACTGGAGATTCTTGGCGTGGATCAGGCCGTCAGCCGCGCTGGCAGCGCCGGAAAGCGCCAGCCCCCATGCTAATATCAACGCCCCGGGCGCGAACAGTCGCATCATTGCCTTCAATGTTCCTGTGTAGGGATGCGGATCTGTCATAAATATAGTGTCGCGCCTTCAAGGACCAAATTAAACAGTCTATTCCTACTGCCATGCAAACCTTGACCATAGCTTCCCGTGAAAGTGCGCTTGCCATGTGGCAGGCTGAACACATTCGTGATCGCCTGCGCGACCTGCATCCCGGTTGTGCCGTCAACATTCTGGGGATGACCACGCGGGGCGACCAGATTCTCGATGTCACGCTGTCCAAGATCGGCGGCAAGGGCCTGTTCGTCAAGGAGCTTGAAGTGGCGCTGGAAGCCGGACAGGCCGACCTGGCGGTGCATTCGATGAAGGATGTGCCGATGGAACTGCCGCCGGGGTTTGAACTGGCCGTCATCGGCGAACGTGAAGATCCGCGCGACGCCTTCGTCTCGAACCAGTTCGAACGCCTGTCGGATTTGCCGCCGGGCGGCGTGGTCGGGACCTCCAGCCTGCGCCGCGAAGCGCAATTGCGCGCGCGTTACCCGCATCTCGTCGTCAAGCCGCTGCGCGGCAACGTCGGCACCCGCCTGAAGAAGCTCGACGAAGGCCAGTACGACGCCATTCTGCTGGCCGCTGCCGGCCTCAAGCGGCTTGGCCTGGGCGATCGCATCAAAAGCCTGTTGAGCGTTGAAGACAGCATTCCCGCTGCCGGCCAGGGCGCGCTCGGCATTGAGATCCGCAGCGGCAATGGCGGGGTGGCCGCGATGCTGGCGTCACTGAATCACGTCGAAACCGCCGCCTGCGTCCGCGCCGAGCGGCAGGTCAGCCGCGTCCTCGGCGGCAGTTGCCAGGTGCCGCTGGGCGCGCATGCCATCCTTCAGGATGGCCGGCTGGTGATGAACGGATTTGTGGCGCATCCGGATGGCAGCGGGTTCATTCAGGACCGCGCCGAAGGCGGGATGCAGGACCCGGAAGCCGTCGGCCAGGCCCTGGCTGACAAACTGCTGGCACAAGGTGCGCGCGCGATTCTGGACGCCTTGCCGACGGCATGATGCTTCCGCTTTCCGGTCGGACGGTGCTGGTGACACGGCCTGCCCAACAGGCAGCCGCGCTGGCGCAGCTGATTCGCGAAGCGGGTGGCGAGCCGTATGCCTTTCCGGCGCTCGAGGTGGCAGCGGTCGATGCGGATCAGTTGACGGCATCGCTCGCACATCTGGCCGAGGCCGATATTGTCATTTTCATCAGCCCCAATGCCGCAACATTCGGCATGGCCGCCATCCGCGCCGGCGGAAACCTGCCGGCTTCGGCACAGGTGTTCGCGGTGGGACCGGGGACCGCGCGCGCACTGCAGGCGCAGGACGTGGGCCAGGTGGCGACTCCTTTGGGGCAGGACAGCGAAGCCCTGTTGGCATTGCCGCAGTTGCAGGACGTGTCCGGCAAGCGCGTGGTGATCGTGCGCGGCGTGGGGGGGCGTGCCTTGCTGGCGGATACGCTGACCGAACGCGGGGCGGAGGTGGGGTTTCTCGAGTGCTACCGGCGCCTGCGCCCGGATGCCGATGCCACCCCGCTGCTGGCGCGCTGGCAGGCGGGCGAAATCGATGCGGTGACCGTCACCAGCGCCGAGACGCTGGACAATCTGGCGGCGATGCTGGGCGAGGCCGGCGCACCGCTGCTGGCCGCAACGCCGCTTTTCGCGCCGCATGAGAAAATTGCCGACGCCGCCCGCCGTTTCGGCATCGAACACGTCATCGCCACGCCAAGCGGAGATGCAGGCCTGATTGAGGGCCTGGTTAACTGGTTTAGGACTCACACCATGAATGACAAAACTGAAGACCCGTCCACCCAAGCTCCTGTTCCCGCGTCAGTGTCCGAACCGGTCGCGACGCCTTCCGCCAAGGCTGTGCCAGCAACGGAATCTGCCGCCGGTGCACCGGCCCCAGCCCCGGTATCCACACCGGTGACGCCGACCACGGTCATTGCGCCGCCCGCCCCTTCGCAGGCGCTGCCGCTGATTGTCCTGCTGATTGCGATCGGGGCGCTGGCGGCGGCGGGCTGGTCATGGTTCGACAGCCGGGAAAACCTGCGCGATCTGCGCGTCGAGCTGAGCCAGAAGCTCTCGGAGTCGGGCAAGGGCGTCAACGAAGTCCAGACGCAGACGAACACATTTGATGTGGAGATGCAGCAGGTCAACGAAAAAATTGCGCAAATCGAAGCGCAGCGGGTGACGGCGGAGCAACAGCGGCAGGCGGTCGAGGCGCTCTACAAGGAAATGGCGCAGGGGCGCGACCAGTGGGAACTGGCCGAAATCGAGCCGGCACTGATCGCCGCTGCGCAGCAGGTGCAACTTGAGGGCAACGTGAAGGCCGCCATCATCATGCTGGAGAATGCCGACGCCAACCTGCAGCGGTTGGACAAGCCGCAGTTCACCGCGCTGCGCCGTGCCATTGCCACTGATCTGACCACACTGCGCTCGGTGCCTGCGGTCGACGTGGTGGGCGCGAGCGCGCGCATCGAAGCCTTGTTGGCGCATATGGGCAGCTGGCCGCTGGCCAGTGCGCAGGGCTCCGAAGCGGCACCGACACCCCGTACCCAAGGGGTGGAAAACCTGGGACATGAACTGTGGGCGGAACTGAAGAATCTGGTGCAGATCCGGCGCGTGGATCAGAACGAAGCCGTGCTGCTACCGCCCAACCAGGCTTATTTCCTGCGCGAGAACCTGCGTCTTCGCCTGTTGCTGGCGCGGCTGGCGCTGCTGGCACCCGATCAGGCGGCCTATCAGGCTGACCTGCGCGCAGCGTCCGCCATGCTGACGCGCTACTTCAATACGCGCGATGCCGGGGTGGTGTCGGCAATCAAGGAAATTGACCGCCTGGCGACCCTGAAGATCACCGTCGAACTGCCCAATATCGATGCCAGCCTGACTGCACTCAAGGCCTTCAAGGGGAATCCGTGATGCGCTGGCTGATTTCATTCCTGTTTGTCGCCCTGTTGGCCGTGGGGCTGGCGATGGCTGGGCGCTACGATCCTGGCTACGTGGTGCTGGTGTATCCGCCGTGGCGCATCGAAACGTCTTTCATCGGTTTTGCGCTGGTGGTGGTGGGCATGGTGGTGGGCGGCATTGTGCTGCTGCGGCTGGCTGCGCTCACCCTGAGCCTGCCGCGACTGGTGCGCGAGCAACGGGCGCGTCGCGCCGCCAGAAAGCTGGACGAAAATTTCGTAAGCGGGCTCAAGGCCTACACTGAGTATCGCTTCAAGGAAGCCGAGCAGTCACTGGGGCAGTGGCAGGGCGACGAACAGCGGAAAGGGCTGGCGCGCGTGCTGGCCGCGCGGGCCGCGCAGGAGATGCGCGCCTTGGAGCAGCGCGAGCGCCATGTCGAGGAGGCGACCCAGCACGGTGCCGAGCTTGCCGCGCTGATTCTGGAGTCCGAATCCCGGATCGACGGCAAGAACGCCGCTGCTGCGCTGGAAACGCTCAAGCGGGCCCGGGACATCGCGCCGAAGCACACTGCGTTGTTGCGCCTCGAACTGAAGGCGCGTCAACAGACGGGACAGTGGGATGAAGTCGACAAGCTGCTGGACGCGCTGACCCGCAGCAATGCGCTGGATAGCGGCGTGGCCACGCATATGCGCCACAAGGCCTACGCGGAAAACCTGAAGCGTCGAGCCGAAGATGAACGTGCGTTGCTGGAATACTGGAAGAAGATTCCGTCCGAGTTCCGCCACGAGAGTTTCGTGGCACGCGCTGCGGCGCGCGCCTTCATGCAGTGCGGCAGCCACGACATGGCGCTCGATGTGCTGGAGGCCGCGCTCCATCACGAGTGGAACGGCGAAATGGTGGCGCTGTATGGCGAGGTGCGGGGCAGTCGCTCGACGCGTCAGCTCGAGCAGGCCGAGAAATGGCTGAACACCCATCCGCGTGACGCCCAGCTGCTGCTGACGCTGGCGCAGTTGTGCAGCGTGCAGGAACTGTGGGGCAAGGCGCAAAGCTACTTGGAAGCCAGTCTCGCCATCGAGCCCAGCGCCGAAGGCCATATTCGCATGGCTGAGCTCAAGACCCACAGTGGCCAGTCAGGCGAAGCCTGCCAGCATTATCAGAAGGCGCTGGCGCTGTGCGGCGTGCAGTAGGGCGCCCGCGCGTGAGCGCTCAAGCGACAGGCGCGGGTTCGGCGTCCGCGGCGTAGACGAAGGAATCCGCGAAAAACGCATCTTCATGCAGGCCGCGCGTCTGCGTGAAGGTATCGCGCGCGCTGTCGACCATGATCGGTGCGCCACAAGCATACACCTCGTAGCCCGACAGATCGTCAAAATCGGCCAGCACGGCCTCATGGACGTAACCGGTGCGGCCATGCCAGTTGTCGCCCTGCTCAGGATCGGATAGCACCGGAATGAAGCTGAAGTTGGGGCGCTCGGCCTGCCACTGCTGCGGCAGTGCGGCCATATACAGATCCTTCAGCGAACGCACCCCCCAGTACAGCACCATCTCACGGTCCAGGTGGGCGGCGAAGGCGTGTTCGAGCATGCCCTTGATCGGTGCAAAGCCGGTGCCGCCGGCGACGAAGATCATCGGCTTGTCGGAGTCCTCGCGGATGAAGAAGCTGCCGAGCGGGCCTTTCAGCCGCAGGATGTCGCGCGCCTTCAGCGTGGAGAACACCTGGTCGGTGAACAGGCCGCCCGGGACGTGGCGGATGTGCAATTCCAGCAGCGCGTCGTCGTGCGGTGGGTTGGCAAGCGAATAGCTGCGAGCCTTGCAGCCCTTTAGCTGGAAATCGATGTATTGCCCGGCGAGAAACTGCAGGCGTTCATTCGCGGGGAGCTTGATCTTGAGCAGCATGACATCGTCGGCGCATTTTTCCAGTGTCTCCACCCGGCAGGGCAGGGTCTTGACGATGATGTCCTTGGCCGCTCCGACTTCCTTGGCTTCGATGGTCAGGTCGGTCAACGGCTTGGCGCGGCAGAACAAGGCGCGTCCCTGGGCTTTTTCATCGTCCTTCAATGCCGTGGGCGAATGCGTGCCGAAATCGAGCTGGCCGGATAGCACCTTGCCTTTACAGGAGCCACACGCACCATTGCGACAACCATAGGGGAGCGCAAAGCCTTCGCGCAGGGCGGCTTCAAGGATGGTTTCGTTGTCGTTGACGGTGAACTGGTGCCCGCTGGGCTGAATGGTGACCTGATGCGGCATGATGTGAACTTGAAATGCAATGGGAACCCATGGATTATCGCCCGGGTGAACGAGGTTTTCACCCTTGTAAAATCAGGGTTACAGTTAGAGAATCATGAAAAAAATTTTGATTGTGGGGTTTGGCGACGTGGCCGAGCGCTTGGTGAAGCGCTACGCTGGGCAGGCCGAATTCATCGGCATGGTGCGTCGCCCCGAGCGCGCAGCCGCTTTGCGCGCGCTTGGCGTCACACCCTACGTAGGCGACCTCGATACGCCGCAGAGCCTGCGCCGCCTGCCGTGCGTCGACGGCGTCTTCCACTTTGCGCCGCCACCGAATGCAGGCCATGCCGATTCACGCACCAGGCATCTATTGCATGCGCTGATGCGGCGCGGCACGCCGGGTACGCTGGTGTACATCAGTACCAGCGGCGTCTATGGCGACTGTGGCGGCAACTGGGTGAGCGAGACGCGCGCGGTGGCGCCGGTCAACGGCCGCGCGGTGCGGCGGGTGGACGCCGAACGCCAGTTGCGCGCCTGGGGCGAGGCCCTGCATGTGCAGGTTAGTATTCTGCGCGCACCGGGCATCTACGCAGCCGACCGCCTGCCGCTGGAGCGGATCAAGCGCGGCACCCCCGCGCTCGTTGCGCGGGACGACAGCTTCACTAATCACATCCATGCCGACGACCTGGCACGGCTGGCGTGGGCCGCGCTGTTTCGGGGCCGTGCGCAGCGCGTGTATCACGCGGTCGATGCGCATCCGCTGAAGATGGGCGACTGGTTCGACAGTTGCGCCGACGCATACGGCCTGCCGCGGCCGCCACGCGTTGAGCGCGCCGAAGCGGAAAAGGTGTTGTCGGAAGCGTTGTTGTCATTTCTGCGCGAATCGCGCCGGTTGTCGAACGCGCGCGCCACGCGCGAGTTGCGTCTGGCATACCACTACCCGACATCTGACGATCTGCTGCGCGAAATCAGGCAGGCGCGGGGCCAAATGAACCTGTTTTAACGCGGCGTATCGTCGGGTTCGCGCTTGAACTCGCCGTCGATCGTGGTGGGCAGGTCGCCTGCCGCATGCTGCCCATCGGGTCGCGAGGCGCGCGGGGAGAAGGGCGATTCGGTGTCGTCATTGGCCGGGCGTAGCGGGTCGTTGTGGCGCCTGTCCCAGGTGCCGGGAATCAGCAACAGCACCAGCGCGATGGCATCGCTGATCAAACCGGGGAAGACAAGCAGGCCGCCTGCGAGGAGAATGCGGCCACTGGCAAACAGCGACGCGAGGGGCTGGGCGCCGGATTGCATCGAGAACATCATCCGGGCGCTCCAGGCCACGCGCTCGAAGCGAATGAGCGTGACCCCTGCAATCGCTGCGAGCAACAGCCACAGCAACACCCAGCCACCGATGATGCTGGCCGCCCAAAAAATGCCGATGGCCTCCAGAACCGGAAACGACAGCAAAACTAGCACAAACCAACCAAAGCGCATGACATGGAACCTTTGTTAATCTTGACGAATTTACCCGATGTCGCGCGCGCCGAGAAATTGGCGCATGCCCTGATCGAAAGTCGCGCGGCGGCATGCGTGAACGTTTTGGCGGCGTGCCGATCCATTTACAGGTGGCGGAACGCGGTGGAAACGGCGGACGAAATCCCGCTGCTGATCAAGACCACCGCGGCAAATTACCCGATGGTTGAAGAAATTGTCAGGGCGCTGCATCCTTACGAAGTACCCGAATTGATTGCCATGCCGATAACATACGGCCTGCCCGCCTATCTCGACTGGGTGGCTACGGAGACCCAAAAACATGATTAAGCTGTTTCGATTGTTGACCGCACTGCCACTACTTTGGGGTGCGTTCGCGCACTTTCCAGTAGCGCAGGCCGAAGAATTCCTCGACCCGGAAGTCGCGTTCAAGTTCTCGGCCCGGGCGCTCGATGCCAATACCCTGGAAGCGCGCTGGCAGATCGCGGACGGCTATTACATGTACCGCGACAAGTTCAAGTTCGAACTGGTCGGCGGCACCCTCGGCTCGGCGAATCTGCCCGCGGGCAAGGTCGAGGAAGACGAAAACTTCGGCAAGGTCGAGACCTATCGCAAGGACGTGCGCATCAAGCTGCCGATGCAGCGTACCCCCGGGACCACCGCTGTCACGCTGAAGGCCATCTCGCAGGGCTGTGCCGACGCAGGGCTGTGCTACACGCCGCAAACGACCAGCTCGACCATCAAGCTGCCCCAGGTGATTGCGGCGGTGATGTCCGCGCCTGCGCAAGCCGCGCCCGTCCCAACGCCGATTCCCGCCGCGACCGCGGCGCCGTCCAGCGCCACGTCGGCGCTGGACAGTCTGCGCAGTCTGGGTGGAATGGATATGCCGAAAGTGCTGCCGCCGGACGAGGCTTTCCTGGTTGCCGCCGCCATGGTGGATGCGCAGACCGTCAAACTCGATTACACCCTGACCGCGGACACCTATCTTTATCGCGAAAAACTCGCTTTTGTCGTGAAGTCGCCGGCCGATATCAAGGTGCAGCGTGCCGACACCCCGCCCGGGGAAATCAAGCACGACCCCAATTTCGATGCGCCGATGGAGCTCTACCACAAGGATGTGTCGGCCACCGTCACGCTGTCGCGCGCCTTGGCGGCAGGCGAGAAGCTGGTGCTGGAGGCGGAGTGGCAAGGTTGTAACGAAGCGGTCGGCATCTGCTATCCGCCGACCAATCGCGAATTCACGCTGACGTCCGCCGCCGGTCCGGCAACCGCTGCACCGGCAGCGCCTGCCGGGGACGACACGTCGAGAATCGAAAGTGTGTTGAAGGGCGGCAGCTTCTGGGCCGTCGTCGCGACCTTTTTCGGCTTTGGACTGCTGCTGGCTTTGACCCCGTGCGTGTTTCCGATGATCCCGATCCTGTCGGGCATCATCGCCGGGCAGAACCAGACCATGACCAAGACGCGCGGGTTCATGCTCGCGCTTGCCTACGTGCTGGGCATGGCGATCACTTACGCGCTGGCCGGCGTGGCGGCTGCGCTGTCGGGCACGCTGATCTCCAACGCACTGCAGAACCCGTGGGCGCTCGGTATCGGTGCGGGCATATTCGTGGCGCTGGCCTTCTCGATGTTCGGCTTCTTCGAGCTGCAATTGCCGAGCTTTATCCAGAGCAAGTTTTCGGATGCCTCCAACAAGATGAAGGGCGGCAATTTCATCGGCGTGTTCATCATGGGCGCGCTGTCCGCCGTCATTGTCGGCCCCTGTGTGGCGCCCCCGCTGGCGGCCGCGCTCGCCTTTATCGCGCAGACCGGCAACACCACCCTCGGCGGCGTCGCGCTGTTCGTGTTGGCGCTCGGCATGGGCGTGCCCTTGTTGCTGGTCGGACTGTCCGCTGGGGCCCTGCTGCCGCGTGCCGGCGGCTGGATGAACGCGGTGAAATACTTCTTCGGCGTGATGATGCTGGCGATCGCCATCTATCTCATTTCGCCCATCATCCCGGCCTGGGTCAACATGCTGCTGTGGGCGCTGCTGTTGATCGGTTCGGCGATCTACCTGCATGCGCTCGATCCGCTGCCCGCCCATGCATCGGGCTGGACGCGCCTTTGGAAAAGCATCGGCGTTGTGCTGCTGATCGGCGGCCTGGCGATCATCCTCGGCATGCTGGCCGGCAGCCGCGACCTGCTGCAGCCGCTCGACGTCTTCAAGGGCGGTTCCGGCGGCCAGGCGATTGCCGCCGAGCAAAAAGGGCTGCCGTTCGAAAAGGTCAAGGACGTGGCTGCGCTCGACGCGCGGCTGGCTGCGGCCAAGGCAGACGGCAAGCCCGTCATGCTCGATTTCTACGCAGACTGGTGCGTGTCGTGCAAGGAGATGGAACGCTTCACCTTCAGCGACCCCAACGTGCAGGCGCGCCTGAAGGACGTGGTGTTGCTGAAAGCCGACGTCACCGCCAACAGCGAAGCCGACAAGGCCCTGCTCAAGCGCTTCAACCTGTTCGGCCCGCCCGGGCTGATTTTCTGGAACAGCGCCGGCACGCAGTCGGAGTACAAGGTGATCGGCTTCGAGAAAGCTGAAAAATTCCTCGCCAGCATCGAATCCGCACTGGGTCAGTAAGGCGGATGGTCTACCGCATCCCGCCTGCTTGTCCAGCGTTGCTCGGGACTGCCCTTCGTTCGTGAATCCGCCTTTATCCGTTTCGTCGGAGCGTAGTGATGGCGTTGACGAGCGGGGTGACGATGGGCTCGATCTTGCGCCGCATCAGCGAGCCGATCGCGGTGGTTTTCAGGAAGATCGGACGCACGGTGTCGGCGTCTACCGCAGCCAACTGGTCCAGTGCGGCGCAGTCCGTTTCAAGCTGTGGAGCGGCGGCGAGGAGTGCGGAGCGGGCGTTGTCACGCAGTGCTGCGTCAGCCTGATGTAGGGGGGCACACCACTGCGCGAGAGCGTCGAGGGTGTGGTTCACCACTTCCTGGACTTCCGGGCGGTCGAGGATGGTCGCGGTGGTGGCAAGATAGGTTTGGCCCTGCCCTGACAGGGCCTTGTCCAGCATCACCCGATAGGGGTTGTCTGCAAGTTGCGACACGCTGGCGTGATCCGGGCGTGCCTCGCGCGGATTGGGGAGCGTGTCGGGCTGCAATTCCAGAAAAGCGACGTAATACGAGTTGCGGCTGTTACCGCGCTTCCAGATCGACAGCTTTTCGGCGTCGGTCAGGACACCGGAGTACAGCATCACTGCCACGGTATCGAGAATGCCGACGTCGTCCTCATGCAGAAACGCCAGATGCTCGACCAGAAACTCCGCCAAGGTGCGGCCCATACTGCCCTGGCTCACCACGTCGCGCATCAGCATCAGGCGCGCATTCTCGATGGTGGGCATGCACCACCAGGCATAGCGGGCGAGTTCATCGGTGAGCGCGGGCGAATGCACCACCGCGACTACGGCTTCTTCTTCCGCGATCAACAGCAGCTGTGCCAGATGCTGGGGCGACAGCCCGGCTTGCGACTGCCGCGTCCAGCGCGTGAGGTGCACCGGGTAGCCGCCGGGCGAACCCAGTGCGTGGCCGGACAGCATTTCACGCACCCGCTTCAGATAGCGGTCGGAGCGCTCGGTGGGCTTGAGCGGCACGCTGGCTTCACCCTGCGGCGTCAGCGCCCACAGCGTCATGTGCGATTCGTCGATGCGAACGGCCTTGAGCTCGGTGTTGAACAGGACGTTGAGCCGCAGTTCGTCTTCGGGGGACAACTCGTCGCTCATAGGGCCTTGAATACCTCGTGCGCCGCGCTGATCGTAGCGTCGATATCGGCGTCGGTATGCGCGGCCGAGACGAAGCCTGCTTCAAACGCGGAGGGTGCGAGGTAGACACCGTGATCGAGCATGGCGTGGAAGAAGCGGTTGAAAGTGTCCTTGTCGCACTGCATGACTTCGGCAAAGCTTGCCGGCGGCGTGGCCGCGAAATACAGGCCGAACATGCCGCCGACCGAGTCGGCACAGAACGTGACGCCGGCTTCTTTTGCCGCAGTCGAGAGGCCGGCGACCAGACGCTGTGTGCTGGCGGCGAGGCGCGTGTAGAAATCCGGTTCGCTGACGGCCTTGAGGGTGGCGAGCCCGGCGGCCACCGCAACGGGGTTGCCCGACAGCGTGCCGGCCTGATAGACCGGACCGACCGGTGCAAGCTTGTCCATCACCTCGGCGCGGCCGCCGAAGGCGCCCACCGGCATGCCGCCGCCGATCACCTTGCCGAGCGTGGTCAGGTCGGGGCGAATGCCGAGCAGTTTCTGCGCGCAGCCGAGATCGACGCGGAAGCCGGTCATCACTTCATCAAAAATCAGCAGCGCACCGAAGGCGTCACACAGGCGACGCATCGCGGCCATGAATTCTGCCGTCGGCTTGACCAGGTTCATGTTGCCGGCAAACGGCTCGACGATGATGCAGGCGATTTCCGCGCCGACTTCGGCAAAGGTGCGCTCCAGCCCGGCGACGTCGTTGTAGTCGAGCACCAGCGTCTGCGCGGCGGTCTCCGCCGGCACGCCGGCCGAGGTGGGGTTGCCGAAGGTGAGCGCGCCGGAGCCGGCCTTGACCAGTAGGAAATCGGCGTGGCCGTGATAGCAGCCTTCGAACTTGATGATCTTGCTGCGGCCGGTGAAGCCGCGTGCGAGGCGGATCGCGCTCATGGTTGCCTCGGTGCCGGACGACACCAGGCGGACTTTCTCGATGCTGGGCACCAGCTGCGTGATCCGTGTGGCGATTTCCAGTTCTGCAGCCGACGGCGCACCGAACGAGAGGCCGCGCGCGGCTGCTTCCTGCACTGCTTTCACTGTGCCAGGGTGGGCGTGGCCCAGAATCGCCGGGCCCCACGAGCCGACGTAATCGATGTACTCGCGGCCGTCGGCATCCCACACGCGCGAGCCTTGCGCGTGGTCGAAGAACACCGGCGTGCCACCGACGCCCTTGAACGCGCGCACGGGTGAGTTCACGCCGCCCGGGATGACTTTTTGCGATTGCTCGAACAGGGTTTCGTTACGATTCATGATTCGGATTCCGTTTCAAATAACTGGTTGAGGCTGCGCGCGGTGGCCCGGATATCGGGCGCGTCAAACAGGGCAGAGAGCATCGCCAAACTGTCCGCGCCGGCGTCCAACAGTGGCCGCGCATTGGCGAGGGTGATGCCGCCGATGGCGACGATCGGGAGCTGGATGGCCTGAGCGGCTTCGCGCAGCAATGCCGTATCGGCCCGGCTAGCATCCGGCTTGGTGGGCGACGGAAAGAAGCTGCCGAAGGCGACGTAGTCGGCCCCGCCGGCCTGTGCCGCGCGTGCCAGGTCGAGGGACTGGTAACACGAGGCGCCGATGATCTTGCCCTTGCCGAGGATGATGCGGGCCTCGCGCAGGGTGCCGTCTTCGCGCCCCAGGTGCACGCCATCGGCGTCGGCGAGGTCGGCCAGGCGCAGGTCGTCGTTGACGATCAGCGGGACATGGAACCGGCGGCACAGTGCGACAAGCTCGCTCGCCTGTTCGTGGCGGCGGGCGACGTCGGCGGACTTGTCGCGGTACTGGACTGCGGCCACACCGCCTGCCAGCGCGGCTTCCACTTGCGTCAACAAACGGTCGGTGTCGGCTGTCTCGAAGGTGATGGCATACAGGCCACTCGGAAAATCAGGCATTGCCTTCCGCCTGCATTTCCTGCGCCCAGAAAAACCGCTCGGGAATGTATTGCCCCATGCCGGGACGGAACGCCGCTTTCAGCGTTTCGTACGCGAAGTTCTGGGCTTCGCGCACGGCGGTCGGCACGTCCTGGCCGTAAGCCAGGGTGGCCGCAATGGCCGAGGCCAGCGTGCAGCCGGAGCCGTGATAACTGCCGGGCAGGCGGTCCCAGGCGTCGGTCTGCACATGGCCGTCGACGCCATACAGGCTGTTCAGCACGCGCGGCGTGGCCTCGTGTGTGCCGGTGACCAGCACATACTCGCAACCCAGCCCAACCAGATGCTGGGCACAGGCGGCGAGATCCATGTCGTCCTCGTCCGATTCGAACAGCGCCAGCCGGCGTGCCTCGTGGCTGTTGGGCGTGAGCACGCTGGTTTGCGGAATCAGCAGGTCGCGCATCGCCGAAATCATGTCGTCGGTGGTGAAATCGTCGCCGCGGCCGGATGCCAGGACCGGGTCGAGGACCACCGGAATGTCGGGATAGTCGGCGAGGATTTCGGCGATGACCGCGATCGTTTCGGGGCTGCCGAGCATCCCCAGTTTGAACGCCGACACCGGCATGTCTTCGAGCAAGGTGCGTGCCTGATCCATCACCCATTCGGAATCGATCACCAGGATTTCCTCGATGCCGGCCGTGTCCTGCACCGTCAATGCGGTGATGACCGACAGCGGATGGCAGCCCATGCTGGCCAGGGTCAGCAGGTCGGCCTGAATTCCGGCGCCGCCGGTCGGGTCGGACGCGGCAAAGCTGAGTACCAGCGGCGGCGTGGGCTTGGGAGAAAAAATGGATGGCATGGCGTCACTGCTTTAGAATCAGGCTTTGATTTTAGCTTGATTTCTGCTTACCTCATGTCTGACGCCCCCGAATACACAAGCTGGATGTGCCTGATCTGCGGCTGGATCTACAACGAAGCTACAGGTGCACCCGACGACGGGATTCCACCTGGCACGCGCTGGGCGGATGTTCCGATCAACTGGACGTGCCCGGATTGCGGGGCGCGCAAGGATGATTTTGAAATGGTGGGGTTCTAGGCACATGCCATTGATTTCCGTGTGCCTGGCACGTGGTCAGCGTGGGGCCACTGCTTAGGCGAAGCAGGTGTTTGGTCATAAAATGTCGGTTGAGCCCACCGGCCCGCGTACAGCGCGGTCGGGCCAGAGTCGTTAAAAGCAATTCTAGAAGGAGTGAATCATGATCGTGCGATGGATGTCAGCATGGGCCCTGCTCGTTTTTTCGGCAGGTGCGTGGGCGATTTCTCCCTATGTCCAAGGGGATGCCGTGGCAGGCGGAAGCGTTCGCGATGCGGCAGCAGCGGTCGAGGCAAAGCTCAAGAACAGCGGATTCAAGGTGATTGGCCGGTATTTTCCAGCGAACCTGGACGGGCGCGGCGTGGTGGTTGCCACCGATGACACGGCACTCGAAGCCATCGGCAAGGAAGGCGACAACGCCATACTGGGTGCGCCGATTCGCGTGGGGGTGAAAGCCGACGGCAGCGTGATGTATGCCAATCCCGACTACTGGTTTCGGGCGTATTACCGCACCGACTTCCACAAAGCCGAGACAGTGGCCAGGTCCTTGCAGGCTCGCCTGAAGCAGACGCTGGGTGCGGGCAGGGAAGTGGGGGGCGACGAAACCGCGCAGAGCCTGGCCAATTACCGTTACATGCTCGGCATGGAGCGCCTGAATTCTCCCAAGAAGAAGCTCGCAAAATATGGCAGCTTCGACGAGGCGCTGAAGACCGTTCGTGACAACCTGGCCAAAGGCGTGGGCAAGACAAGCAAGGTGTATGAAGTCGTGATGCCCGAACATAAACTGGCCATCTTTGGCGTGGCCATGAATGACGGCGAGAACAGCGATGGCAGCTGGATCCAGCGCATCGGCCGACAGGATTTTGTTGCCGCCCTGCCCTACGAAATCTATATCGTCGATGACGAAGTGCGGTCGCCGTTTGGCCGTTTCCGGATTGCTTTGGCATTTCCCGATGTTGGCATGGGTGAATTCATGCGCATTGCTTTCCTGCCGGGTGCCATCTTCCGGACCATGAGTGCTGTTGCAGGGGTCGAGCCGAGCTCTCGTTGATCAATCTCGACACTATTTCCCCCTGAAGGGGACGCAAAAAGGGCGTTGCGAGGCAACGCCCTTTTTGCGTCAGCCCACGCGTGAGCGCATCTGAAACACGGTTGCTAAAGAAGCCAGTGCGGTTGCCGTAATGTAAACCACGCAGGCGGGTGATACGAGTCACGCGTCCGGAGACTCTTGTGGAGAACACGTGTGGGCAACGAAGCATCAAAAGGCGTCAAGGTGATGGTCATCGATGACAGCAACACCATACGCCGCAGCGCGGAAATATTCCTGAATCAGGCGGGGTATGAGGTCATCCTGGCGCAGGATGGTTTCGACGCCTTGTCGAAAATTACGGATCATGATCCGGATGTCGTGTTTGTCGACATCATGATGCCGCGTCTCGACGGCTATCAGACCTGTTCGCTCATCAAGCGCAACGCCAAATACCGCTCCACGCCCGTAATCATGCTGTCGTCCAAGGACGGGCTGTTCGACCGCGCGCGTGGACGCATGGTGGGGTCGGACAAATATCTGACCAAACCCTTCACAAAAGACACCTTGCTGTCTGCGGTACGCGAGTACGCCGCTGTCCAAGCTTAACTGTTTTCAAGGAGCACGAAATATGGCGATCAGCCGCATTCTGGTTGTGGACGATTCCCCTACCGAACGCTTTTTCCTTTCCGAGTTGCTGGTCAAGAATGGCTATCTGGTCAGCATTGCTGAAAGCGGCGAAGAAGCCGTCGCACAGGCCAAGCAGACGTTGCCGGACCTGATCGTGATGGATGTCGTGATGCCCGGAATGAACGGTTATCAGGCGACGCGCATGATAGCCAAGGAAGGTGCGACCAGCCATATCCCCGTCATCATGTGCACGACCAAGGGGCAGGAAACAGACAAGGTGTGGGGCATGCGGCAGGGTGCGAAAGCGTATCTGGTGAAACCGGTGAAGCCGGAAGACCTGCTCTCCCAAATCAAGGCGCTGGGTTGACCGCACGCCCATGGCCAAGAAATTCAATCTGCGCGAATTCCAGACCGCTCTGTCACACAAGTTGCAGGCGGCAGTCGGACGCGACAACACGGGCTCGCGCCTGGGGTTCCGGGTGGCGGAGGCGAACTGGTTGGTGAGCCTGTCCGACACTGAAGAAGTGATCCCTGTGCCGTCGATCGTCAAGGTGCCTGGCGCCCGGCGCTGGTTTCGCGGCATGGTCAACGTTCGCGGCAACCTGTTTGCGGTGAGCGATTTTTCCGATTTCATGGGGCAGGGGGTGACCCCCGATCACGCGGATTGCCGGTTGCTGATTCCGCACCACGATTATGGCGTGAATGCGGCACTGCTGGTGCGAGGCACGCTGGGGCTGAAGAACATCAGCCGGTATCAGGTGCAAAGCGAGCAAGCGCCGCGTCCCTGGATTGCGAACCAATATACGGATGAAACAGGCGTTCCCTGGTTCGATATGGATTTTGGCCAATTGCTGGGGCATGCCGAGTTCTTGAAGGTTGAGGCGCACCCGGGCACCTGATCAGGCTGACTTAAAAAGGGCGCGCAGGCGCCGATGAGCGGAGACGAGAGCAATGAATATGGCAATCACGATAAATGGTCTGAAAGGCCTGGCGGGACGCATGACGGGCAAGGGCGGGAGCGAAGAAGCGCAGACCACCCTGATCATGCAATCCGTGCGCAAGCTGGCTGACCAGGAGCCTGGACAGATCCCCCTGGTCGGGCATTTATCCGTTGATAAGCAATATCTTTATACCGGTGGGGGGCTGATTGTCTCGCTGCTTCTGGCGGCCGGCTTCACCTTATACAGCTGGGTTCAGCTCGATAACCGTGCCAGCTACGAAGCCAAGACGGGCGATCTGAAAGTGCTGTCGCAGCGCTTGCCGCTGACCGCGCAGCATGCCGTCCAGGGCAACGCCGCGGCCTTCAAGAACCTGACCGAAGGCAAGGGCGTATTCGAGACGACGCTGACCGGACTGATCAACGGCGACGACGAGGTGCCTGCCAGCAGCGGGGCGGCGCTCGAGTCGTTGCAGAAGATTGACGAGCAATGGAAGGTGATGGGTCCGCGTATTGCGCAAATCGTGTCGCAGCAGACCAATCTGGTGGCGCTGAAGGACAACGTCAAGCTGATCAACAAGCTGAGCGTCGACATGCGCGAAGTGGCCGAACAGCTGTCGGGCCAGTTATCCGACTCGGGTCTTGGCGGGCGCGAAGTGGCCCGTGCCAGCCACTTGGTCATGCTGTCTCAGCGGTTGCCAAAGAACGCGAACCTGCTGCTGACGGATGACCTGATCGATCCAGAAGTGGTGCTGCAGCTTGAGAAAGACACGACCGCATTCCGCGATACCGTGCAGGCGCTGACGACAGGGGCGGCAAGCCGGAACAAGGAAAGCATGCTGACGCTAGAGGATCTGGGCGGCAACATGGGTGACATGGTGGAGGCGGTGGGCGCCGTGCTTGGCAACATTCAACCGCTGCTGCAGGCCAAATCGACTGCCAACAGCCTGTTCGCTGGGAGCGACACACTGCTTCAGGATGCCGATACGCTGGCGAAGAGTTACCAGTCGGTGGGTGGCATCGGGTTCATGCTCGGAGCCCTGTTTGGACTTTTGGCCATTGGCTCACTGGTGTTGCTGGGCTTGGTCAACATCAACGAAACCAAATCCCGTGCACGCAAGAGCGAAGAGGAAAACAGCCGCAACCAGGAAGCGATTCTGCGTCTGATGGACGAGCTGGGCGAACTGGCCGAGGGCAACCTCACCATCAACGCCAGCGTGACCGAGGACATTACGGGCGCGGTGGCCGATTCGATCAACTATACGGTGGAAGAACTGCGAAGCCTGGTGCGTGGCATTAACAACGCCACGGTGCAGATGGATCAGGCGGCGAACCAGGCCGGTGCGGTTTCGGAGTCGTTGCAACAGGCCTCGCGCCGTCAGAGCGATGGCATCGAGGAAACTTCGGCTGCGGTGGTGAGCCTAGCGCAGTCGGTGCAACAGGTGTCGGGCAACGCTGCGGAATCCGCGCGCGTGGCCGAACAATCCCTGGCTGCAGCCGAGAAGGGTCAGCAGGCCGTGTCGAACGCCATTACCAGCATGAATGGCCTGCGCGAACAGATTCAGGAAACGTCGAAACGAATCAAGCGCCTGGGTGAGTCGTCGCAGGAAATTGGCGAAATCGTCGAGCTGATTTCCGACATTACCGAGCAGACCAACGTCCTGGCGCTCAACGCCGCCATCCAGGCAGCGTCCGCAGGTGAGGCCGGGCGAGGGTTTTCGGTGGTGGCCGAAGAGGTGCAGCGGCTGGCGGAACGCTCCGCTGACGCGACCAAGCAGATCGGGGCGATTGTGAAAACGATTCAATCGGACACCCACGATACGGTGGCAGCCATGGAGATCTCGACCCAGGGCGTGGTCGAGGGCGCACAGCTGTCGGATGCTGCAGGCCAGACCCTGGTCGAGATCGGCGACGTGTCGAAGAAACTGGCCGGGCTGATCGCCGACATTTCGGAGGCCACCCAGAGCCAGGCTGAATCGACTGCGAAAGTGGCCGAAACCATGCAGGACATCAAGTCCATTTCGGCACAAACCAGCAGCGGCACGCAGCAGACAGCCGAGTCGATCGGCAGCATGAAGCAGCTGGCAGAAGAGCTCAAGCGTTCTGTCGCGGGCTTCAAGCTCTCCTGATCATGACACCCGGGAACGACACACCATGAGCGCCTTACTCGATTACGATACCGGCCCGCTGAACTGGGTGCGCGGAGACATCGATGCTGCCTTGCACGCCGCACTTGGAAGGGTGCAGGCCTACAGTGTCGATGCCGACCTGACCAATGCCCTGAGACTGGCGCGGGACGACGCACACCAGGTTGCTGGTGCGCTGCGCATGGTTGGACTGGAGGGCGCCGCGATGCTTGCAGGCGCGCTGGAAACCAGCCTGACCGAACTTGATGCCAACCATCTGCAGCCCAGCGAAGCGGTGCTGCAGGCATTGCGCAATGCCATCGAAGGCTTACAACGCTGGGTCAGGGACATGGCGAATGGGCGCGGCAGTGGTGAACTGGCGCTGTTCCCGCTCTACAAGCGCCTGCGCGAACTGCAGGGCGCCGAGCGGGTATTCGAGGGCGAACTGTTTTTTCCCGACATGCGCACGCGGATGTCGGCCAGGCCCGATAACGAAACGCTGACGCAGGACGCGCTGGCTGCTTCTGTCAGGGTGGCGCGTGGACAGTTCCAGCGGGGCCTGCTGGCCTTTCTGCGCAACACCGATGCAGAACAGGGATTGCAGCGCATGCGCGATGCGCTGGCCAGCATTGAAAGCATTGCACCATCCCAGGCTTCGCAAACGTTCTGGTGGGCGTGCGTCGGCTTCGTCGACAGCCTGATCGCCCACGGCGTCGAGGCGGATTTCCACGTCAAGCAGTTGCTGGCCCGGGTTGATCTGCAAATGCGCCGCCTGATGGAAGGCTCGCCCCAGGTTGCCGAACGCCTGATGCGCGATGCGCTGTTTTTCGTGGCGAAAAGCAAGACCCTGGATGGCCGTGCTGCCGAAGTCCGCACCGCCCTCGGACTCGACCGCTATCTGCCCGGGCGCGGCATGCTGGACCCGGAAGCGCTTGTGAACATGCGTCCGGCGCTGGAGGCACTGAAGACGGGATTGAAAGCGGCACGCGATACCTGGCAGGCGTATGTCGAAGGCCATGCGGATCAATCGGTTCAGTTCCATTCCCAACTCGTTCAGCTTCAGCCGAGCGCACAGATCTTCGAGCGCAGCCAGCTCGCGCCGTTGATGAATAGGGTGGTTGCGGCCGCCGGCGTCGCATCCGAACGCGAAGGCGATGCGCGTGAACAGATCAATCTGGAAGTGGCTGCCACCTTGTTACTGATGCAGAAAGCAGTCGACCAGGAGGAAATCCTGCACGAGGAGTTCGCTGCCCGCTCAGCCGACCAGCAGGCGCGTCTGAGCGCCCTGATCGATGGCCGCGAGTTGCCGGAAAGTGTCATGGACGCCTCCAGCCAGCGTGAGGCCGAGCGCGACATGCTGGTGCATATGGCTCAGGAGGTGGGACAGAATCTGCAGCAGATGGAAGAGACGCTGGATGCCTTCTTCCGCGATGGCAGCGAGCGCGAGGCGCTGGCCGGTCTGTCGGAGCTGGCGCAGCAGGCGCAGGGCGCGCTGTCCATGCTGGAACTGCCGGAAGCGGCCAGTCTGCTGAGGGCCGCGACGGACATCATGCAGCCCTTCGCCAGCGAAGGGCATCCCGACGATGCCACCCAGCAACGGCTCGCCGATGCCTTCTCCAGCCTCGGGCTGTTTATTGATGCCTACTGCGCCGGCCGGGCGGATGCTGGCAGGATCCTGCGTCCAGTCCTGATCGACTTTGGCGTGATCGCGGACGACGGCCCGGATGAAACGGTGTTTGACGACACCATCGAAGCAGGATTGCCGGGGCGCAAGGCCGAGGTGCATGCGACGTATCTGGAGTGGCGCGACACGTCCGACGAGGGCGCAAAAAAAAAATACTTTGATGCCCTGACCGAGCTTGGCCATGACGCCGAGCTGATCGACGACGCCCCCCTGAAACAGCAAACACGCGCGGCCTTCGACCTCAGTCGTGACGCTGTCGGCGCGCCACGGGCACTCGATGCGGTGATCGCCCGCCTCTGTGGTCTGGACATGCCAGACCGGACGGAGGCTGAACCGCTGGCGTCGCAGGTCAGAGGAGCACCCGGTGCGGTCGAGCCTGCAGCGCCCAAAGCGGTTGCGACCGTTCCCGGCGATAGGGTAGAGGCTGCCGAAAGCCTGGCTGAGGCCTCCAACTCGATCCCTGCAGAGACCGCTGTGGCTGAAGTGGGTGCGGTGATTGAGGTCGCGCAACCGGTGTTTGGGGCGGTCATGGAAATTGCCCAGCCGCTGGCGACGGCTCCCGATGGCAGTCCACCTGCCGGCACCCTGCTTGCGACGATTCCGGAAGGCGTCGAACCCGAATTGCTGGACATCTTCCTGGAGGAAGCCAACGACGTGCTGGCGACCCTCACCCGTGCGGGAGAAGACAGCCAGAGCGACCCGGACGATCAGGCCGGGCTGGCAGTGATCCGGCGTGGCTTCCATACCCTGAAAGGCAGCGGCCGCATGGTCGGTCTGAACGATCTGGGAGAAACTGCGTGGCGGCTGGAACAGTTGATGAACGGCTGGTTGTCCGAGAAGAAGCCGGCCAGTAGCGACCTGCTGCATTTGATCGAACGCGCCTGCGGCGTGTTCCATCATTGGGTGAGCGCCCTGCAGGCCAGCCAGCCCGTGGCGTTGCCTGTGGCTGAGTTGCTGGAGGCGGTCGACCGTGTGGCGCAGGACCAGGCGCTGGATGCGTCGCCCGCGGAGTCTGCCAGCGAATGGGCGATGCCATCTGAGCCAGATGACACCCCGGTAGTTGAAATCGAGGCGGACACTGAAGTCGGGCTGGAAACCCATGCGGATCCGGTGGCCGCGGACGCATCCGATGTCGATGCCAAGGTGGGTGGGGATCTGATCTCAGTTGTATCGGACGTTGATACACCTGAATCCGACGTGGCGACGTTCATTTATGGGACCCCGGTGCTGGAAGTGGGTGCCATCATCGAATACGCAGTAGGTGTCAAAGCCCCTGACGAAATCTGCATCGGCTCGATATGCATCTCGACCGGGCTATACGACATTTTCATGGTCGAGTCGAAGCAGCGCCTGTTGGTGCTGGAGGAAGAATCGGAACGCCTTGCCGACGCACCCGATACCCCGGTCTGCGAACATGCGCGCCGCGCCGTTCATACCTTGGCGGGAATCGCCGGAACCGCAGGTATCGCGGTGCTGGCCGATTTGGCGCATGCGCTTGAGCAGTACTGGAACCGTTTTGCGCAGACGCCTCTACCCGTCGCGCATCTGCCGCTGGTTCAGGAGTCGGTCGCGCGTCTGCACGACATGGTCTCGGACATCGGAAGCGGGCATTTGCCCGTGGCGGCACAGGATCTGGTTGCGACGCTCGGCGAACTGGAAGACGAACAGGCTGCGCCGTCAGTCGGGACGAACGTGCCTCTGGCTGATGAGGACGCGGACGAGGGGGCCTTGCCGGTAAGCGAACCATCGGTCGAACCGACCGTAGAAGCGGCCTCCGTTGAGACGTTCGATGAACCCGAACCGGTCGAAATCCAGTCCGAGGTGGTGGTCGCTCCCATCCCGCTTGATGTCAGCGCCCTGATCGCCGGCATCAAGCCGAGCACGCCTCTTCCGGTGTTTGAGCGGCGCGAGGTCAATGACGAGCTCGACCCGGAATTGCTGTCGCTGTTCCTGGACGAGGCCGACACCCTGGTGCCGGAAACCAGCGCCCATCTGCGCGGCTGGAAAGCGGCGCCGGATGAAACCGCAGCACGGGATGCGTTGCGTCGCGACCTGCACACGATCAAGGGCAGTGCGCGCATGGTCGGTGCAATGCGGCTGGGTGAGCTGACGCACATTATGGAGTCGCGCGTGATCGCTGTGATCGACGGCCACCTGAGCGCGACTGCCGAGGTGTTCGATACGCTGGAGGCCCAGCTCGACCGCCTGGCCGACTCGGTTGAACACCTGAAGCAACATCATGTCATGCCGGTTGATGTAGATGCGCCTGCGCCGCTGGAGGCTCCGGTCGAGCCAGTGCTTCCTTCTGCCCCGGCGACCCATGCAGTGGTCGATCCGCTTACACCGGCGCAGCCGATCACCCGCGACAGCAACGCCCTGAGCTTGCGGGTGCGTGCCGACTGGGTCGATCGCATGGTCAACCAGGCGGGCGAGGTGGCGATCGCGCGTTCGCGGATCGAAAGCGAAATGTTTGCGTTCAAGCGCCACGTTGGCGAGCTGTCCGATGCGCTGGTGCGCCTGCGCGGTCATATTCGGGAGGTGGAGATCCAGGCTGAGTCGCAGATGCAGGCGACGTTCCACACCGAGGGCGTGGCCGAGAAGTTCGATCCGCTGGAGTTCGACCGCTTCACCCGCTTCCAGGAAGTCACTCGCTTCCTGGCCGAAAGCGTGAACGATATTTCCACCGTGCAGCACATTCTGCTGGCCCGTTTGGGCGAATCGGATGCGGCCTTGCTTCATCAGACGCGCCTGAACCGGGAACTGCAACAGGACTTGCTGCGGGTGCGGATGGTGCCGCTGTATTCGGTGGCCGAGCGTCTGTACCGGACCGTGCGCCAGACCGCGCGCGATGTAAACAAGAGCGCCCAGCTCGACATTCAGGGCGGCGACCTGGAGATCGACCGTTCGGTGCTGGAAAAAGTCACCGCGCCGCTGGAGCATCTTCTGCGCAACGCGCTGGCGCATGGCATCGAAACACCCGAGGTGCGCCGTGCCGCGGGCAAGTCCGAGTTTGGCGAAATCGTGTTGTCCGCGCGTCAGTCCGGCAATGAAATGCTGCTGTCAGTGAAGGACGATGGCGCCGGTCTCAATTTTGCGCGTATCCGCGAGAAGGCAGAAGCCAGCGGACTGCTGCTGCCTGGGGTCGAACCCACCGAAACGCTGCTGGCGCAGATGATTCTTGCCGCCGGCTTCTCCACTGCCGAAACCGTGAGCCAGGTGGCCGGCCGCGGCGTCGGCATGGACGTGGTGAAGAGCGAAATTTCCACGCTGGGTGGACGCGTCGATATCACCTCGACTACAGGCGCGGGAACCTGCTTCAATATTTATCTGCCGCTGACGTTGGCGATGACCCAGGCGGTGATGGTTCAGGCCGCCAAGCACGATTACGCCTTGCCGGCCCCGCTGGTTCAGCAGGTGCTCGAACTCAAGCCGGACGAACTGGCGCAGGCGATGGCCACGGGCGAGGTGACGTGGCGGGGCGGCCGGTATCCCTTGACCTATCTGCCGCATCTGCTGGGCGATAGCGAGGCGGTGCACGAGGTGCAGCATTACAACCCTGTACTGCTGCTTGCGAGCGGCTCCAGCCTGGCGGCCGTGCTGGTCGACGTGATCGAGGGCACGCGAGAAATCGTGGTCAAGAACATCGGCCCCCAAATGGCGCGCATCACGGGTGTCGTCGGGGCCACGGTGCGAGGCGATGGACGCGTGATCCTGATCCTGAACCCGGTGCCGCTGGCCTTGCGCTGGACCAGCCTGCCGCGCACCGAAGCAACGCAGGCGGTGCCAGCCGTTGGGCTCGAAGCCGCGCCTGCTTCGCAACCGCCGCTTGTGCTGGTGGTGGACGATTCGCTGACCGTGCGCAAGATCACCACCCGCCTGCTGTTGCGCGAGGGGTTCCGGGTCGACAGTGCGAAGGATGGCGTCGACGCACTTGAAAAAATGAACGACCTGCTGCCGGACATGGTGCTGCTCGATGTGGAAATGCCACGCATGGACGGCTTCGAGCTTGCCCGTGTGATGCGCAGCGACCCGCGCCTGAAGCCGGTGCCGATCATCATGATTACCTCGCGTACGGCGGACAAGCACCGCAAGCACGCACAGGAAATCGGCGTGAACGTCTACCTGGGCAAGCCTTACCAGGAACAGCAGCTGCTCGAACACATCGCCGAACAGTTGCGGCATGCGACGCCACACGGGCTTCAGCCCGTAGTGGATCGGAGTCCTTCAGGGCATGAAAGCGCCGTCCCGGCTTAAGGCAAGTCATCGTGAAAATAACGGGCGTTCACCGCCCGTTATTTTCACCTACAGTTTCAACCCGTCAAGATCGCCACCCGCCCATGCATTGATCCGTGCATCGACCTGCGCCGGGTCGCGGTGAAACGTGGCGGTCAGCTGGCGTGCCGTTTCCAGCCAGTGGGACTGGGCACGGGCCGCCAGGTCAGCAAGCCGGGCACTGTCACGGCTGCCGAGCCAGGCGTTGTAGGCGTCTGGCAGCGCAGGGAACAGTGCGCGCCGCAGGCCTGACAGGTTGGCCAGGTAGAAATGCAGCGAGCCGACGGCGTCGCGTTCGAGCAGCGTGGGCAACGTGACCAGGCTGTCTGCCAGGTGGTCGCGGACCGCGCGCGCCAGCAGTTCGGCATGGCGTGAGGTGAGCTGGCCGAGCATCGTGTTCCAGTCTTCGCCCAGCAAGGATTCTGCGCGCGCCTCGCCGATTTCGTGCAGGATCATCGCCTCGCTCTCGGCCTCGGTCATTTGGTCCAGCCCGCGTTCCTTGTCGCGTTCGAAATCATAGTGGGCAAACGCCCGACCCAGCGCGGTGTCCTTTTCCTTCCACTGCCATTCTTCGTGCTTGTTCCACAGCAGGCGGCGCACAGCATCCATCCGCAGGAAAATAGCGCCGTTGCGCATGGCGGCAGGGGGGGCGATCAGGTCGCGCGCGTATTCGCAGCCAGCCACCAGCACCTGGAGGCCTTCCCGAACTTCGGCGTGCTTGAGTTCGGCCAGCACGAAATGCGGTTTGCGGAAATGCCCCAGCCCGCTGCTGTAGACAAACCCCTGTGGGACCAACGCGCGGTTGATGTCGTCGGACTCGAACGGGTCGATGCCGCTGTCGTTCAGGGGTAACGGCGTAAAGTCCTCTTCTTCTACCGTATCCCACAAGCTTTCGCGTGCGTTCATCCAGTCGCCGAGTTCATCCTTGGGCAGCCGCGCGCCGTAGGGAATTTCCATCTCCCAGCGGTAATACTCGCGCATTTCAAGCAGAAAGGTGCAGACCGTCATGTCGCGTGCGTGGCGGGCATCGGCAATGGTGCAGTTCTTTTGCACCGCTTCGATCAGGGCGGAAAGATTCTCGACCATGGACAGCTCCAGAAAACAGCCTCACTCCGAAGTGTACAAATAAAAACAGCCCGGCATACGATCTTGCATGGGCTTTAGCCCATAGCAAGTCGGAGTCCCTTGCGGGACAACCGGGCTGTTTCAAGGGGTATTGCAGACTGTGGATTAGTGGCGGCGGGTGGCGCCAAAGTAGTTGAGGTCGGCGCGCGAGCGGCGGCTCAGGTCGAAGCGCGCAGCCTCGGTGCCGCTGAACTGGCCTGCAAGCTGGCCATACACTTCGGTTGCCCACGACTTGTCGTTCAGCGCATCGGCGATGCCCTCGGCCCAGCGCAGCTTGTCAGCAGGGTTGGACAGATGCGTGCCGCATTCGGCGTACCATTTTTTCAGGACGTCGGCCGGCAGGGCAAAGCCCTTCAGCCGATCGATGAACTGGATACAGGCGTCGCCGCTGGAACAGCTGGCCGCCGCTGCGGCATACAGTTCATCCGCCTTGCCGGTGTTGCCCATCGATGCATACAGCCGACCGATGTGCGTCAGCGCAAAGTGATCCTTGGCCTGGGCGCGCGCAGCTTCGAGCAGGCGGCCGGCTGCTGCGCCATCCGACGTCGCGGCGAAGTTCGCTTCGGCCAACTTGGCGTAGTCGTACACGTTGGCGTCGGCATCCGCTGCCAGCGCCGATTCGCGCGCGGCGAGGAAGGCGCGCGCCTTGCTCACCCCCTGGTCGCGGTGCTTCAGTTGCGCCGCGGTGACGACCAGATCCTTGAATGCGATGAAGTCGGTGGCGTTCTCCGCTGCGCGGTCGAGCAGGCGGTCGATCCAGCCGGTGTCGTCGAGGTTCTTGTCGACCGACAGCAGAATCGGCTTGTAGCGCGAAAACTGATAGCCGGTGCCGTCCAGCAGAGCTTCGGCGGACTCGATCAGTTTGGCGGCATAGAAAGGGTCATCCAGTTCGGCCCGAACGCGGTCGGCCAGCGTGAGGAACTGCTTGGCGCTGACGGCATCCTTTTCCAGTTGCTGGAATTCCATGTAACGCGTGTGATTGGCCTCGCGCTTGACCAGCTTTTCCTTCACCCGGGTCAGGCGCTCGGCATCATCAGCCAGATGCGCTTCAACCGCGGCAACCAGCTTCTTCATTTCATCCAGGCCGGCGACGGCATCCTCGGCCTTGTCCAGCAGCGCAGTCGCGCCCGGCTTGTCGCCCACGCCTGCCAGCCCTTCGGCCAGCTCGATGTATTCGCCGGTGGCCGAGGCCATGTCGCCAGCTTTCTTGAGCGCAGACTGCATGAAGGCCGCGTCGCCCACCTGCTTGGCCGATTCGATCAGCGTCTTGGCTGCGGTGAAATCGGTCGCGCCCACCAGTGCCCGTTCATACAGCGCCTTGGCTTTCTGCGGATCGCCCAGCGTCTTGGTCACCTCGCCCGCCAGCGACAGCAGATCGGGCACGCTCGAGAGCTTTTCGCCCGCCTTGTGGAAAATCGCCGCCGCGTATTCCTTGTCTAGCAGGTGCTCGGCCGAAGCCGCCGCCAGCTTGCTGTATTCCACCGCGCGCGAGATTTTCGCCTCGGCCTTTTCCAGCACCTTTTTCGCGAAGGCGTTGTCGGCAATCACGCTCATCACGTTCTTCGCCAGATCGATCAACGGATCGAGGTTGCTTGTTTCCTTCAGCGCCTTTTCATACGCGCCCACCGCCGCCGCCTTGTCGCCCAGCACCTTGAACTTGGCCTCGGCCAGCGCCACCTGCTCCTCGCCCGACATGCAGTAGTCCTCGGCGGTCTGCAGCAGCTCTTCCGCGCGCGACTGCTCGCCCAGCGCCTTGTAGACGATGGCGCACGCCGCCAGATCCTTGGTGAACTGGCAGTTGTCCGCCTCGCGGTCCATCAACTCCTTGGCATAGGCCGCATCGGCCGGCTCCTGCAGCGCTTCCAGCGCCAGCGCCGCGTAATCGGCGCCGCCATTGCATTCGGCTTCTTTGGGGGTGAGTGTGTCGCGGTTGGCCATGGTGTGTCTCCGTGAAAGGGTATCGCATGATTTTCCGCCCGTGGCGGGCGTGCATCCAATAAGTAATGTCAATGGCGGCATGAGTGCTTCTCAAGCCTGAAGCCCCGGGGACCAATGCGGTGTCCTGGAGCAATCTGTCCAGTGTTAGAGAACGTAGCGTGCCAGATCCTCGCGGGCGGCCAGTGCGGCCAATCGCGTGGTGACGGCCTCGGCATCGACGACATGTTCGCCGGTGACGCTGCCGGCGTCGAAGGAAATCTCCTCCAGCAGCTTTTCCATCACGGTGTGCAGGCGGCGGGCGCCGATGTTCTCGGTCCGCTCGTTGACCTCGAAGGCAATCTCGGCAAGGCGGCGGATGCCATTTTCAGTGAATGTGAGCGTGACGCCTTCGGTGGCCAGCAGCGCTTCGTACTGGCGGGTCAGGCAGGCGTCGGTCGAGGTCAGGATCTGTTCGAAATCTTCCACGCTCAAGGCCTGCAGTTCGACCCGGATCGGCAGCCGGCCCTGTAGCTCGGGAATGAGGTCAGAGGGCTTGGACAGGTGGAACGCCCCGCTGGCGATGAACAGGATGTGGTCGGTTTTCACCATGCCGTATTTGGTCGACACGGTGGTGCCTTCGATCAGCGGCAGCAGATCGCGCTGCACGCCCTGGCGCGACACGTCGCTGCCATGAGCGTCGCTGCGGGTGGCGATCTTGTCGATTTCGTCCAGAAACACAATGCCGTTCTGTTCGACCGCTTCGAGCGCCTGCTGCTTGGTGTCTTCTTCGTTGACCAGTCGCCCGGCTTCCTCTTCAGTCAGCAGTTTGAATGCCTCACGCACTTTCAGCTTGCGGCTCTGGCGGCGGGTCTGGCCCAGGTTCTGGAACATGCCCTGCAATTGCTGCGACAGGTCTTCCATCCCCGGCGGGGTGAAGATCTCCATGTTGGGTTGGAGCGCCGCGAGTTCGATTTCGATTTCCTTGTCGTCGAGTTCGCCTTCGCGCAGCATCTTGCGGAAACGCTGGCGGGCCGCGCCTTCCTCGCGCCTGGGTTCGGGTTCGTCGAAGCCGGTGCTGCGCGGCGGCGGCAGCAGCGCGTCGAGAATACGGTCCTCGGCAGATTCCTCGGCGCGGAAGCTGACCTTGCTGGCGGCCTGTTCGCGTACCTGCTTGACTGCCGTTTCCATCAGGTCGCGGATGATGGTGTCGACGTCGCGCCCGACATAGCCCACCTCGGTGAACTTGGTCGCCTCGATCTTGATGAACGGGGCGTTGGCGAGCCGCGCGAGCCGCCGCGCGATTTCGGTTTTACCCACCCCGGTCGGTCCGATCATCAGGATGTTCTTCGGCGTGATTTCCTGACGTAAGGGCTCACTCACCTGCTGGCGTCGCCAACGGTTGCGCAGGGCAACCGCGACCGCACGCTTGGCGGTAGCCTGGCCGACGATATGCTTGTCGAGTTCGTGAACAATTTCTTTGGGCGTCATGAGGGGGCTCAGGAGGGAAAAGTTAGAAATGCATCGGCGGCGTGCATGACGCCCGCGCCTTCACCCTCACAGGGTTTCAATCACGTGGTTCTGGTTTGAGTAAATGCAGACGTCACCTGCGATGGTGAGGCTCTTTTTGACGATTTCAACTGGCGACAGTTCAGTATTTTCCAGCAGCGCGCGGGCGGCGGACTGGGCGAATGCGCCGCCGGAGCCGATGGCCGCGATCCCGAGCTCGGGTTCCAGCACGTCGCCGTTACCTGTAATGATGAGCGAGTATTCGCGATCGGCTACCGCCAGCATGGCCTCGAGCCGCCGCAACATGCGGTCGGTGCGCCAGTCCTTGGCAAGATCGACCGCGCTGCGCAACAGATGGCCCTGGTGTTTTTCCAGCTTGGCCTCGAAACGCTCGAACAGGGTGAAGGCGTCGGCGGTGCCGCCAGCAAATCCGGCCAGGACTTTTTCCTGATACAGACGCCGCACCTTGCGCGCGGTGGCCTTGATGACAATGTTGCCGAGCGTGACCTGGCCATCGCCGCCAAGGGCGACGTCATGGCCTCGGCGAACGGAGAGAATGGTGGTGCCGCGATATTGTTCCATGTGAGGATTATACGGCGGTGGGCGAGGGCCTGGGCTGGCGCAGCCAGCGCCACAGACGGCGCAGCATCCAGAGTGTGGCCAGCATGAATACCGCGAGGGCCACCAGAAACGCCAGCGGATAGACGAAGGCCAGCACGAGTCCGCCCACCAGCAGGACTTCTTCGCTGAACGAGGCGACGATATTACTGACCGGCTCGGGCGACGTGTTGAGCAGGGCGCGGGTACCGGACTTGGCGAGGTGGCTGCCGGCGGCAAAACCGCCGCCCAGCAGCGCAGCGCTCACCTGGATGGCGGCGTCGCTGTCGCCGAAAAAGGCGGCGGCGAGCGCGGCCCCGGCGGGAATACGGATGAAGGTGTGAATGGAGTCCGACACGCTGTCGAGCACGGGAATCTTGTCGCCGACGAACTCGGCCAGTGCGAGCAGGCCGCTGACGCCCAGGACCAGCGGGTGCGACAGCACCTGCAGCGAATCGGGCAGGTCGATCCCGCCAAACCAGCCCAGCAGCCCGAGCAGCAGCACCACTGCATACAGCCGGAATCCGGCGCCCCATGCGACGGCGGCGGCAAGCGCGGCCTGGGCGATCAGGGCATCCGGCATCAATCGGGATGAAGCGGTTGCAGTTGTGCCAGCTGGTCGATTCCCATGACGCGGAAGAGCTCGTGGATGAGCGCGTTGTGACCGCGCAGGGTGATGGTTTTGCCACTGCCCAGACACTGCATCAGGACGCTGATGAGCTGGCTGACGCTGCCGTAATCGACGCGTGTGACATCCGACATGTCAACCAGGATGTCCTGCTGGTCGGACGTCTGGTGGCTAAATTTCTGCAAGGCCGTATCGTTGTCCGGCGTGATTTCGCCCGAGAACCGCAGCACATCGTCGCCCGGCTCGGGAGGGGGCGCCGGCACCACTTCGGCTGCCTGCACCTCGCACCAGGAGGGCGGCGACACCTCAAAGTGCACCGCGTAATCCACCGCCAGATCCTCGAATTTCTCCTGCAGACCAAGTGTTTGGTAGAGCTCCAGCAACAGCATCCAGTGGACGGCGCGGCTGTGGATGGCGCGGTTGAGGTCCTGTAGCAGCGCAATCAGACTGTCGACGCCGCTGACCTTGAGTTTGCGCTTCTGCTTGCGCGCGTTGCCCAGAATCTGGGCACATTCTTTCGCGCCGGTTTCGTCGACCATTGCGATGCGCGAAAAATCGATCCGGACGGCGGCGCTCTTGGCGAGAGCGGCGATGCCCTCGCGCAGGGCGAGCGTGGCGGCCTTGTCGAGCAGGCCGGGCAGTTCCAGACTGGTAGACTGAGCTTGCTGGGACTTGGACGCACCGGGCGCACCGTTTCCACCGATTTTTTGCCAGGCAGGCGGCGAGGTCTCGAAGCGGACGGCGTAGTCCAACCCGAGTTGTTCGAACTCCTTCTCACGGTTCTGGATGCTGTACAGGTCAAACAGCATGTGCCAGGCATGGCGGTCGGCGGTGTCGAGAATATCCTTCAGCAGCTTTTCGGCTGTATCGGCCTGGCCGCTGGCGTACAGGATGGCGGCCTCGTCTACCGGCGACTGGGGCGCGCCATTGGCTTCCTTGACCACGATGCCCGAGGATCCCATGTCCATGGTCAGCAGGGTTTCGCCCCCTTGCGTTTGAGGCGCAGGCGCGTGTGCCAGCTTCCGGGCCGGGCTGGGTGTCTTGTCCTTGTTTTTTCTGAAAAACGGAAGGGCCACGGAGCGTACGCGTCAGGTTCTGAGGGTCGGAACTGGATACTAGCGCTGTCGCCAGCTTGCGACAACCCGAAGCCCGTTGCCGGCAAGCAGCGCGATAAGGGCAAGCGAGATGACGATCGCCGGTCCGGCTGGCCAGTCGAACCACGCGGATGCCACCAGTCCGGCCGCATAGGCTGCCGCGCCGAGCAGCCAGCCGATCACCAGACCGGCGCGCGGTGACCGGCCGCGCACCGCCAGTGCAGGCAGGATCAGGCTGGCGAACACCAGATACACGCCCACCAACTGGACCGAGGCCGTAATCGCCAGCGCAAAAACCAGATAGAAACCGAGCCGGTCCAGTCCCGGGCTGCCCGGGCGCGCGCCGCGCCATCCCCAGAACAGCATCAGGCCCGCGTATAGCGCGGCTATCTGCGCGGCCTGTTCGGACGTGGCCCACAGGATTTGTCCGGTGAGCAGACTGGATAAATGCTCTCCGCCATGCGGGTCGCCCGCCAGCAGCAGCACGCCGAGGCTGGCGGCAACGACGAAGGCCGATCCGATCAATGCTTCCTGAATGTCCGGCCAGCGGCGTTCGCATGCCGCCAGCAGCGCCGCGCCTGCCAGGGCTGCTGATGCGGCGGCAAGCTGGGTGGACCAGCTCTGCGGTGCCAGGTCGAGCGCGTGCGCGGCGATCACCCCGAGTACGGCGATCTGGGCGACGGCCAGATCGAGAAAGATGATGCCGCGGGCCAGTACCCGCCGGCCCAGCGGCACGTGGGTCGCGAGCACCAGCAGGCCGGCAAGAAACGGCCAGAGCAGCAGGCCGGGGTCGAGCCCCGGCATGTCCGGGCTCATGGTGCGGCTGCCTTCAGCAGTTGGTCCAGGGTGTCATCGAACAGGCGGAACAAATCCCCAGCCGCCGGATTGCCACCGACAGTGTAGGGCAACGCCAGCGCCGGAATGTCGACGCGGTTAGCCAGCCAGTCGGCCGGGCGCGGACTTTGATAGGCCGCGCGCAATACCATTTTTGCTGGCGTTGCCTGCAGTTGCGCGGCCACGCGGGCAAGCTGCGTGACCGAGGGTTCGACCCCCGGCTTGGGTTCCAGTACCGCGACTTCGCGCAGCCCCAGCCAGGCGATCAGATAGGAAAAAGAGGTGTGCTGCACCGCTACCGGGACGTTTCTTAGCGGGGCGGCGCGTGTTTCCCAGCGCGCGATGGCCGCTTGCCAGCGCGTGGTAAAGGCTTGGCCGCGTGCGCGGTGTGCGGCGGCATTCGCCGGATCAATTTCGGCCAGCCGGGCCGCCAGTGCCTCGCTCACGCGCAGGATGTTGCGCGGGTCGGTGTGAAGGTGCGGATTGCCCTGCGCGTGGACGTCGCCGTCGGCGCGGTCGAGCCGCGCTGGTTTGTCCCGCAGAGACACAAAGCGCGCGGCCTCGAAATGACCGGGCCGTCCGGGCTGCACGCGGGCGTTGCCAGCCTCACGCAGCAGGATGGGCATCCAGCCGATTTCCAGTTCGGCGCCGGTGCAAACCACCAGGTCGGCGCGCCGCATCTGCGCGATCAGGCTGGGACGCGCTTCGATCCGGTGCGGATCTTGCAGGGCGCTGGTGGCCGCGTAGACCTTGACGTCGCTGCCGCCTAGTTCACGCGCCAGCGCCGCCCACTCGGGTTCGCAGGCAAAAATATTGAGTGTGGCTTGTGCGTGAAAGGGTATGAGCAAAAGGCAGGCAAGCAGTAACCGTTTCATATGGCCTCCTTAGAATTTGTGTGCGCCGTGGGCACCCAGGCTGTGGATGTACTGTACGAACCATTGGTTCTCGTCGAGTCCTTCCATCGACTTGTCCTTCGAGTATTGCAAACGCAGGCGAGAAAACTCGGAAGGCGAATAATCAAGCATCAGCGAGTGGCGCGTAGGGTTGTAATCGGATACCGGCAGGAAAGCGCTGTTCGAGCCAAAGTCGATCATTCCCGGATCGAGGCGGTCGTAGCGGTAGCCCGCTCGCCAGCGCGGCTTGAACTGGTAGACGCCTTGGGCGTAGAAGCCCGACTGGGTCGACTGGTAGTCTTCAGCACCCACGCACGATCCCCCAACGCAATTCAGTAAACCGGATTCCTTGCGGCGGAAGTACTCTGTAGCGAAGCTGAAGTTGCGTTCGCGCGCGTTGCCGTTGGGGGCCCATTTCCATACGAAATCTGCGATCCAGGTCTTGCTCTTGCCGCTGAACAAGGTGTCAGCCTCGACGTCGTTGATGTCCTCGAGTTCGCCTTCACGCTCGCCGGCTTTGGCGTGCAGATAGGACAATCCGGCTCGCCAGCTGTTCGATTTCCCAACGTCGCCACCGAGGTGTCCGAACAAGGTTGCACTACCGATACCGTTTTTGTTGCGATCAGTCCCGGGGAAGGCGGCACCGCGCCCGGCTTCGGCACCCAGCTCGAAAAACAACTCGGTCGGCGCCACCCACTTCAGCTGCAAGCCGTCGTTGCCATAACCTTCGCCGAACAGCGCGCGGTACATCAGATTGTTGTCAGCGAAGTCCCACGCGTGCGGGTGTTTTTCGTTCTGGTAACCCAGTCCCGAGCGGAAACGACCGCCCTTGACCGAGACGCCTTGGCCGAGGCGGGTTGTCTGCACCCAGGCTTCCTCGATCTCTACCTCGTCTGCCAGAACGAGTATGGCCTGCCCGCGGAAATACGGGTCGATGTTGGCCGACAGGATCAATTCAGTGCCATCGAGCGAGAAACCGCGCGACACGCCATCATGCCCGCCAGCGGGCAGGAAACCGGTGATGTGGCGTTCGCCGGCATCGCCGAGGTGGGCATAGCGGCCTTGCAGGATCAGCGAAATGTCAGGGTTGAAGCTATTGCCGGTGGGCGCTTCAGCAGCTTGTGTGCGAGCCGGCTTGGCTTGTGCGGTGGGCGCTTCGGCCTGCTGGATCTTGTCTTCAAGCGCCTGGATGCGCGCCTCGTAGGCGGTCTTCATTTCGGCGAGTTCGGCGCGCAGTGCAGCAAGATCGGGATTGGCGTGAGCCGGGAATGCAGCCGCCATCGCGGCCGCCAGAATAGCGGGACGTAACATGAACAACCTCCACCAATACGAGATAAGCACCCGCGCCGGTCGCCGGCGCAGGGCTGGGAACTAAGTCAGGTATCAGGATGAAGCGGGCGGGGCGCGCGCGCAGGCGGCGAGGAAGGAGGTGCCTGCACGCAGGGTGGCGGCACCCGGGGATTCGACAAACTTGCCGGCAGGCAGCGCCAGGACGAGTGGTTTGGCGGGGGCGGCGCTTCCGAGCTGGGCTTGGGCGACGCATACCTCGCAGACGGTGTCGGGCATCGCCGGCTCATGCAGGTCCAGATGGGTCAGCACATGTGCGAATGCCGTCGCCTGGCCGAAGATCAGGACCAGTGCGAATAACCAGGAAGTCAGACGGCGTTGCAGCATGGCCGGTATTTTACTTGTTTGGATCGACCGGCGGCACCGGGTCGTAGCCGTGCGAACAACCGGGACGGCAACGTCCGATGCGCTTGGCTGCAAGCCAGCCGCCCTTGAGGGCGCCGTGTTTCTCGATGGCTTCCTTGCCGTATTCCGAGCAGGTGGGCAGATAGCGGCACTGCCGCCCCAGCCACGGCGACAGCGCGAGCTGGTAGACGCGGATCGCGCCGATGAGGATTCTTTGCGCCAGGTTCATGTGGCGGACCCGACATGGCCGCGCGACGCGGAGGTGAAATCGGCCAGCAGCTTGGCGACCCAGGCGGGATCGAGGTCGCGCACGATGAAGACGAAGCGGCTGCGGCGGTCGTCGTCCGGCCAGGCGTCAAGTGTCACTTCGGGGTAGAGCACATGCTGTACAGCGTGCAGTACGACGGGGTGGTCTTCACCTTCAAGATTGACCAGCGCCTTGAAACGCAACAGATTCTCGGCGCGAAACGAGGTGAGCATGTTGAGCGCCGACTGCAGGCCGAAGCGGTCGAGCGGCGCATCGAGCACCACCGAAAACGCCTGAATGCCTGAATCGTGCAGTTGCGCCCGGGGTTTGGCGCCAGGCATGCGGGCGCTGGCGGACGGGTAACGCGGGAGCTTGAGCCAGCGTGTCGCTTGCAGGGTCCGCGTCTCGGCGTCCCACAGCCCCAGATTCTGCACTGCGGCAGGGTCGAGTTCGCCGTGCGTCACCAGCATGATGTCGGCAGCCGGATTCAGCGCGACGAGCCGTTCGCGCAGGGCCGCGATCGTGTCGGCTGGCGCGAGATCCGTCTTGGTCAGCAGCAGCTTGTCGGCCACCGCCACCTGCTTGGCCGCCTCGATGTGTGCGTCCAGTTGGCTCGTGCCGAACACGGCATCGACCGTGGTGACCACGCCATCGAGGCGGAAGCGCGCGCGGATCCAGTTGTCTTGCAGCAAGGTGTCGAGCACCGGCACCGGGTCGGCCACGCCGGTGGTTTCGATGATAACGCGTTCGAATGCGGGAATGTCGCCCTTTTGCCGGGCCATCCACAGGTTTTTCAGTGTCGGCGACAGGCTACCGGAAATGGTGCAGCACACGCAGCCGCCCGACAGCAGCGCCATGGGGCCTTCCATTTTCTGCAGCAATTGATGATCGAGCGCGACTTCGCCAAACTCGTTCATCAGGATCGCGGTGCGCGGCAGGGTGCGCACCAGATGGTTCAGAACCGTGGTTTTGCCGCTGCCCAGAAACCCGGTCAGAAGCGTAATCGGAAGGGGAGCGTCCATCTCACGGGATGAAGCGAAGCTCAGGCGCGCAGCTTTTCCATCTTTTCGTGGCGTTCCTGCGCTTCGATCGAGTACTCGGCGGTGGGGCGGGCCAGCAGGCGGGGCAGGCCGATGGGCTCGCCGGTTTCCAGACACCAGCCGTATTCGCCGCTTTCGATGCGGGCGAGGGCGGTGTTGATCTTCTTCAGCAGCTTGCGTTCGCGGTCGCGCACGCGCTGCTCCAGCATGTGCTCTTCCTCGACCGTGGCGCGGTCATTGGGGTCGGCGTAGTTCTCGTTTTCCTTCAGATGCTCCCCGGTGTCAGCCGCATTGCCCAGCATCTCGGCGCGCAGGGCGGTGAGGCGGGCGTTAAAAAACTCGAGTTGAGCCGGGTTCATGTAGGCGGAGGCCGGCATTTTCAGCAGCGCGGCTTCGGTGAGGGGTTTGGATGCAGTTGGCATCAGGGTGCTCCTGTACTGAACAGTCGGTAGTTTACGGCCAAGCGGGCCGGCGCGGAGGAGGGGCAGTCTGAACGTCATGGGCAAAAGGCGCAAGTGCCGGGGATCAAAAGGGAATTCGCACGATCCTGTTTGGGTGCGCGATAATTGGCCGATGAGACGCTTATTGATTGCCTGTACCGCGGTCCTGCTGGTTGCCGGCTGTGGCCGCGAGGCCCCGCCCCCGCCCGAGGATATCCGGCCGGTGCGCGCCGAAATGGTCACAGTGCGCGCAGAAAACAATGGCTCGCGCTATGCCGGCGTGGTGCGCGCGCGCTACGAGACCGATCTGGCGTTTCGGGTGGCGGGCAGGGTGCAAAGCCGCCTGGTGGAGGTTGGCAGCCAGATCAAGGCCGGCCAGGTCATCGCCACGCTCGATCCCGCCGACTATGCGCTGGCGGTGAGTGCGGTGCGGGCGCAGCTCAGCGCCGCCGAGGCCGAGTCCAAGCTGGCGCAGCAGGACGTGCAGCGGTTTACCGAGTTGCGCGAACAGAATTTCATCTCACAGGCCGACCTCGACCGCCGTCGCACCACCGCCGACTCGGCGCAGGCGCGGGTGACGCAGTTGCGCGCCGAGTCCGCCCGCCAGGGCAATCAGCAGGCCTATACGCGCCTGACCGCGCCGCATGCGGGCGTGGTGACGGCGATGTCCGTCGAGACCGGTCAGGTGGTGGCGGCCGGGCAACCGGTGGCGCAGCTGGCGAAGACCGGAGAACGTGAAGTCCGCATCGACGTGCCGGAAAACGCGCTCGACGCGTTGCGGGCGTCGAAGACCCTGAACATTCGCCTGTGGTCGACGCCGAACACCGTTTATTCCGGCCGCCTGCGCGAACTGTCGCCGATGGCCGATGCCGCCAGTCGCACCTATGGCGCGCGCGTGAGCTTCGTCCAGCCGGATGCCGCGGTCATGCTGGGCATGACCGCCACGGTCGATGTCGGTCACGCAACGGCGCCCGTGCTGTCGGTGGCGCAGACTGCGCTGTTCAAGGTCAACGGCCAGCCGCAGGTGTGGGTGGTGAATCGAGACAGCGGCAAAGTGGCGGCGCGCAGCGTCCAGCTGGGCGAGATGAACGGCGACCGCGCGGCCGTGCTGTCGGGGCTGGCCGTCGGCGAATGGGTGGTGACGGCGGGCGTCCACAAGCTCGCGCCGGATCAGCGGGTGTTGCTGACGCAGCCTGCCAGACAATGAACACCCCGCCGCATTTCGTCCCCGGTCGCGGCAACCTGTCGCGCTGGGCGATCGAACATCCCGCACTGCTGCGCTTTTTTATCATCCTGATCCTGCTGGTGGGGGTGCGTTCCTATTTCCAGTTGGGACAGGCCGAGGATCCGCCATTTACGTTCAAGACGATGCTGATCCAGGCGAAATGGCCGGGTGCGACCGCGCAGGAGGTGTCGGAGCAGCTGACCGAGCGCATCGAGAAGAAACTGCTGGAAATGCCCGAGCTCGACTTTGTCCAGAGCTACGCCAAACCGGGCGAAACCGCGCTGTTCGTGAACCTGAAGGAAACCGTGCGCGGCGGCGACGTGGCCGAATCCTGGTATCAGGTGCGCAAGCGCATCGGCGATCTGAAGGCGCAGCTGCCTGCCGGGGTGCAGGGGCCGTTTTTCAATGACGAATTCGGCGATACCTTCGGCTCGATCTACGCCTTCACCGGCGAGGGTTTCAGCCGGGCCGACCTGCGTCGCGCGGCCGAAGACGCGCAGCGCGTGCTGCGACGCCTGCCCAACGTCGGCAAGACCGAGCTGTTCGGCGTGGTGCCGGAGAAAATCTACATCGAGGTGGCGGCGCAAAAACTCGCCACGCTGGGCTTCACGCCCCAGCAGATCATGCAGGCGGTGCAGGATCAGAATGGCGTGGTGCCGACCGGCCGGGTGGAAAACGATGTGTTGTCGATTCCGCTGCGGGTCTCGGGGCCGTATTCCGATGTCGAGCGCCTGCGTGAAACGATCATTCGGGTGGGCGCGCACAGCCTGCGGCTGGGCGATATTGCCGAGGTGACGCGGCGGTACGAGGATCCGCCCGCCGCTGAAATTCGCTCGCAGGGCGAACCGACCGTTTTGCTGGGGGTGTCGCTAGCGAAGGGGGGGGATGTGGTGAAGATGGGGCACGCGGTTGCCGGCGCCATGGCGGACATGCAGAAAACCCTGCCGCTGGGGCTCGAGATCCAGCAGCTTCACGACCAGCCCGGCATTGTCGTTCGCGCGGTCAACCTGTTCATGAAGACCTTTCTCGAAGCCGTCGCCATCGTGCTGGCGGTGACCTTCCTGACACTGAAGTGGCGCGCGGGTCTGGTGGTCGCGCTGAGCATTCCGGTGGTGCTGGCAATCACCTTCACCGCGATGTGGCTGCTGAAGATCGACCTGCATCGCATTTCCACCGGCGCGCTCATCATCGCGCTCGGCCTGCTGGTGGACGACGCCATCATTGCGGTGGAAATGATGGCGCACAAGCTCGAAGCCGGATGGGGACGGTTCGAAGCGGCCACTTATGCGTTCCAGTCGACCGCGTTTCCGATGCTCACCGGCACCCTGCTGACCGCGGCCGCGTTCTTGCCGATCGCGCTCGCGAAATCGATGGTGGGCGAATACACCTTCGCGATTTTTGCGGTGACGTCGATTGCGCTGCTGTCGTCGTGGCTGGTGGCGGTGGTGGTGACGCCTTATCTCGGCCATGCCTTGCTGAAGCCCGACCATCTCGTGAGCGATGAGAACGCCGCGTACCTGACGCCGTTTTACCGCCGTTTCCGCAGCGCGGTGACCTGGTGCGTCCTGCATCGGCGTATCGTGATTGCCATGACCGTGGCCGCGCTGGCCATCGGCGTGGCGGCGATGAAGCAGGTCGAGAAACAGTTCTTCCCGCAATCCGACCGGCTGGAAATCCTGATCGAGATGTGGCTGCCGGAAGGCGCGTCCATCGATGCCACCCGCGCCGAGGCGGTACGGCTCGAAACCCTGCTGCGCAAGAGCGAGAACGCGGCGCACGTGATCAACTATATTGGCCAGGGCGCACCGCGCTTCGTGCTGGGCCTGGATCAGCGGTTGGCGAACCAGAATTTCGCCCAGCTGGTGGTGATTGCCCAGGACGTGCCGGCGCGCGAGCGCGAACTGCCGCGTATCCGCCAGCTGTTCGAAACCGACTTTCCCAATGTGCGCGGCCGGGTGACGCGGTTCGAGTACGGCCCGCCTGCGGGCTACCCGGTGCAATACCGGCTGTCCAGCGCCGACGTGCCGCAGCTGAAAGTCGAGGCCGAGAAACTGCGCAGGATCGTCGCTGCCCAGCCGCAGGTGACGGCAGTGAACCTGGACTGGAATGCGCAGTCGCTGGCGGTCAGGGTCCAGCTCGATCAGGACAAGATCAAGGCACTGGGACTGAGTTCGGACGGCGTGGGTCGGCTGGTGTCGCTGCAACTGTCGGGCGCCACCGTCACCCAGTTCCGCGAAGACGATTTGCTGATCGACGTGGTGCTGCGCACCCCGCGTCACGAGCATCAGGACGTCGATGCGCTGAAGACGCTCCCCATCGGCAGCTTCAACGGCCAGAGCGTGACGCTGGGCCAGATTGCCCGGTTCACCCCGGTGTTCGAGGACGGCGTGATCTGGCGGCGCGACCGGCTGCCGACGATTGCCATTCGCGGCGACCCGGTGGGCAACACCCAACCGGCCACCATCATCGCCGACATCGCGCCGCAGGTTGCCGAATTCAAGGCGCAACTGCCCCCCGGCTTTCTGCTCGAGGTGGGCGGCCCGGTGGAAAGCAGCGCCAAGGCCAACGCTGCCATCAGCGCGTCGTGGCCGTTGATTCTCGTCACCACCTTCACGCTGCTGATGCTGCAGCTGGGCAGCTTCTCGCGTTCGCTGCTGGTGGTGCTGACCGCACCGCTCGGCATCATCGGCGTGGCGATCGCCTTGCTCGTCAGCGGCCGTCCGATGGGCTTCGTCGCGCTGCTGGGGATCATTTCGCTGGCCGGCATGATCATGCGCAATTCGGTCATTCTGGTCGACCAGATCCAGCAGGACGTCGAACGCGGCCTGTCGCAATGGGATGCGATCATTGAATCCACGGTGCGGCGGATGCGCCCGATCAGCCTGACGGCCGCCGCTGCCGTGCTGGCGATGATTCCGCTGTCGCGCTCGATTTTCTGGGGGCCAATGGCGGTGGCGGTGATGGGAGGACTGATCGCGGCGACCTTCCTCACACTGTTTTTCCTGCCGGCCCTGTATGCCGCGTGGTTCCGGGTCAGGCGCGAGGAGGGCACATGAAAGCAATCGTGTTAGGACTGGTGGTGGCGCTGGGCGGGTGCGCCGGGCTCGACTCGCCCGATCCGGCATCGCCGCATTACGCCTATTCGTCTGGCTGGATGGCGCAACTCAACCGGCCGCTGGAGATCGAGCCTGACGCCGCCACGGTGCGCCTGCAATACGGCCGGATCGTGCCGCGGAACAGCGTGCAGGAATACGATCCCTTCTGCGTGGTGGAGCTCGACACGGTGCGTCCCGACGCGCAGATCCTGCAGCCGGGGCGCTTCGAGATCTTGCGCGTCAGCCGCAGCATCAGCCCGCTCACGGTGGCGGCTTCGCCCCTGATGCGGGTGGCGCACCGGGGCGACCGGGCGCCCACTTTCCTGTATTACATCACGCACTTTCGCCTGCGCGACGCCGCGCAACCGAACCTGTATGGGATGAGCTGCGCCTGGAACCAGATGGCGCCCGGCAATCGCGCCTTGATGCGGCATCTCACGCTGGATGAAATGCGTGGGGCGCTGGGCGACTGGATGCGCCTGATTCACCCGAGAGCGGAACCATGAAACCTTCTGATACCCGTATCGCACCCGGCAGCCGGGTCAGGCTGTCCGATTGGGATGCCGACGACCGCGACATCATCGGCAAAAACAAATCCAATGCCCGCGAACGCGCTGGATGCCCAGCGCACCCGTCTGGAAACCTTGCAGGAGTTGCTCTACGCCGAAGGCCGAAACAAGGTGCTGGTGGTGCTGCAGGCGATGGATACTGCCGGCAAGGACTCCACCATCCGCCACGTGTTCCAGGGCGTCGACCCGCTCGGCGTGAAGGTGGCGAGCTTTAATGCACCCACCTCGCACGAACTGGCGCGCGACTACCTGTGGCGGGTGCATCAGCAGGTGCCGGGCGCGGGCGAGATCGTGATCATGAAGCCTCCCGCCGCTAAAGCCCGTTCGGTCTTGTAGCGGGGGTTTCCGGGGTCACAGACCAGAGCGCCTGGGTGTTTCCACCCAGGCGACTTACCGCGATCTCACCCGGCGTGGGCCGCGTTTCCGCAGCCGGTTCGGAGCCTTCCGCCCCTACCTTTTTCCTTGTAATTCCGCACCGCTTCTT
>JAWOJD010000004.1:0-5003 GCA_046484355.1 Thiobacillus sp. | reverse complement strand
CAATCGGCAACCAAGGGGCCCGGGCTGGCCAGGATTGAAACTGGACCTGGGCTTTCTTGTCATGAGTCGCACTCGCGTCCAGGTCGCCTGCCAGCGCCGGCCAAGTCAAACGTCTGTCATCGCTGGACCCCTGTCTCCAGGGCATCTTCGGCCATAGCTTCCTCCCCGCCGTTGGTGGCCTCCAGCTCGATGATCTTCAGCGCCACCTGCTCGATGGCCACCCGCTGCTTGCGGTATAGGTCAGATTCGCTCATGGCCAGGCGGTCGGCGATCTCCCGCACGCGTTTGCCCTGGATGAACTTCAGCTCCAGGATGTTGTAGAGCAGCCATTCGGAGGCGGTCATCTGGCGCTGACCCTCCGGCCGCAGTCCCTCGATAGCCTGGACCAGCACGGCGCGTAGGCCCTTGGTCGGGCTGCCCTCCTCCTCGGCGGCCTTGCCCACTACCTTGAGCCGCAGCAGCGGGCTGTCTGTCAGCTTGGGGCCGCCCCAGTAGTGGCTCAGCGCATCCTTGACCCACTTGGTGAACTCCAGCTCATAGACGATGCTGTCGGTCTCGGCCGGCTGCTGCAGCGGGGGCGTGCCGGGGTAGGGCACCACGCTGCGCCAGCGCTGCACCCGCTCGATCTGCGGCATGATCTCCATCACGGCCATGAAGACCCCCTGCTGCAAGAGCCGGTCCTCCAAGGCAGTTTCAGCGCGCTGCACCAGCTCGTCGACCACCTCGCGCTCGGCCGGGTTGGGGCCTGGCTGGCCATTGCGGGCCACCACACCCAGCAGGCCTAGCGCGTTCTCCCGGCCGCTGGTGCGCAGCGACCAGACCCAGTAGCCGTTGTACTGGACGCTGTCGCCCCTGCCGCCGCTGCGGTCGCGGTCGGCAGCCTCCTCCAACACGGCCTGCCAGTTTGGATAATGCCGAAACGAGGCCATCAGCTCGGACGGCCCGCAGGCGGCCTCGACCAGCAGTTCATCGCCGGCCTGCACGGCCACAAAGCCGCCGGGCACCCGCAGGTACTCGCACATAGCGACCAACACATTCTCCAGGAACTGGCGCAGGTCGCTGGAGGTCAGCAGCCGGCGGTCCAGCTCGCGGATCGCCATCAGTTCTTCCTGGTCGTGGCTGTAGATCACCCGGTCCACCGTCGGTTTGACCAGCTCGATCAGCAGTTGCAGCAACACAATCAGCGCGACTACTGTCAGCAGCACCACCGATTCACGAGGCAGGCCGAGGATGCTCTCCACCTTGGGGACGGTCAGGATGGCGCCGACTACCAGGATGCCCAGCAGCGGCCCGCGGATCAGGAAGACGATCAACCCCCGTTTGACGACGCGATCCGGACTGAGCACGCCATAGTAGGCCACGCTGTAGGTCATCACGATCAGCATCACCGCCACGCCAATGTTGCCGATCAGGGTCAGGAGCGAGACAAAGGCCCGCCCCGGGTCGACGGTGAAGCCGGCCAGCACCAGGTAGGGAAAGACCCCCATGCCCGGCGCCAGGAAAGAGACCACCAGATAGGTCATGCGCCGCCGCGAGGCGGGGGTCAGGCAGCGCTGGCGTACCCGGTAGGTGTTGTACAGGCCGTAGCCCGAGGCCAGGAAGAAGTAGACGACGAAGACGGGAAAGAGCCGGCCAGGGTCGAGATAGTAGAGGTTGCCCTCGCCGCTGGCCGGCTGCACGATTAGATCGGTGAAGAGCGCCAGCAGTGCGATGCCGCCGCTGAAGGCGTAGCTAAGCATCACCAGGCGGGTGCGGCGTCGCGAGATGGCGTTAGTAGTTCGCAGCAGCGCGTCGGAGAGATCGAAGTAGGCGGCCGGCACGAAGGGGATGCCCAGCCACTGCAAGCGCAGCCACAGCTCGGTCTGCTCCGGCGCCACCAGGTAGAGCAGCACATCCCCGGTGTAGACGATCATCACGCAGCCCAGCAGGATGGCAAAGGCTCGCCCCACCCGGTTGCGCACGTTGTAGGCCACCACGTAGAGATCCAGGCCGACATCGCCGCTGCCACCATGGAGACGGAACGACTCGTCGGTAGCCGCGATGACCCGTGCAATCGCCGCGCTGGCCGGCGCGACCGTGAACGCCGAATAGCGGCAGTAATCCAGGATCGCGAACGTGCCGCCCGGACGCAGCACGCGCGCCGCTTCCCGCACCACGGCGGCCGGATCCCGTGTGAAGCACAGCAGCCAGCGCGCCCACGCGCCGTCCACACTGCCATCCTCCAGCGCCAGGCTGTGCGCCTCGCCGACGCCGGGAAGCGGAAAAACAACGCTCGCTCACCAGATCATGTTCTCGCTGGCCAACCCGCAATACCGGGCACTGTTCTTCACGGTACTCGGGGAACCCGCCTTGAAGATGCTGCGCTACCAGCAGCAATTCACGTTTTTTGATCACGACAAAATCAATGAATCGATCCGCTTCGTCAACCTGTCGGCTGAGCTCCTGGAGGGGGATCTTGACCGCGTCCTCGCACGCATTGCCGACGAAGTGAAAGCCTATGCCCCCAGCCTGGTGTTCGTGGATTCGTTTCGATCCGTCGTGCAGTCAGCCAAGCGCGATGACCAGGGCGTGTCTGATCTGCAGCGGTTCGTGCAGCAACTGGGCATGCAGATGACGAGCTGGCAGGCCACCACGTTCCTGATCGGTGAATATCTGGCGCCAGAGTCAGAATCAAGTCCTGTCTTTACCGTGGCGGATGGCATCCTGTGGCTGTCGCAAAATTTGCATCGCAACTCCATGGTGCGCAAGATGCAAGTGGTCAAAATGCGTGGTCAGGCCCAGGCCCCGGGTTTGCATACGTTCCGGATGAGCGATGCCGGACTCCAGGTTTTTCCGCGGGCGATTGTCCAACCGGGCGGGGTGACCGAGTCCGAGACGTCCACGGGAGATGCACGTGTGCCCATGGGGGTACCCGGCCTCGATGAAATGCTGGGCGGCGGCTTGCCGGCGGGCTATTCGCTGCTTCTGGTCGGGCCGTCCGGTTCCGGAAAAACCATCCTCGCGACGGAATTTCTCGCCGAAGGGGTGCGTCGGGGCGAACCCGGCGTGATTGCGGCGTTTGAGAAAAGCCCCAGCCAACTGCTGAACAATCAACTGTCTGCGCTGGTCAAGGCCGGGCAAGTAGGGGTGATCAATACGCGTTCCCTGGATTTGTCGATCGATGAAACTTTGCATGACTTGATCAAAATGATTAACCGAATGCAGGCCAAGCGTGTCGTCATCGACTCCCTGTCCGGATTTGAGCTGGCACTGGCACCCGAATTTAGCGAAGATTTCCGCGGATCGCTGTACCGGATGATTGCCGAGCTGACGGCCATGGGCGTGACGATATTGATGACCTCGGAACTGGAAGACCGCTATACCGATTTGCGCTTTAGTCCATTTGGAAGTGCTTTTCTCGCGGACGCCATTATCGTGCAGCGCTATGTCGAAATCGCAGGCCAATTCAAACGCGCCTTCTCGGTCGTTAAAGTCCGGGGCAGCGAGCACAGCAAGGACATTCGCCTGTTTGACATTACAAACGAAGGCATCGTGATTGGCGAGAGACTATCCGAGTACGCCGGAATCCTGTCGGGCCGGCCGACGCTCAGCCCCGGCTAGAACGACCCGGTGATGGAGGGTGGCCAATGAACAGAAGTGACAGCGACGGCGCTGCTGATCGCGACGATCCGGGCTCAGCTGCGGCCATGGACGATCAGGCGGCCGTTCGAAGCCGCGAAACCTTGGCCACGGCGCGGGAAGATGCCGTGGATTTACGCGAAAATGCGGTCGACGTGCGCGAAGGGACAGCCACCTCGCGCGAGCGGATCATTCGCGCGGCAGAGACGACCCAGGCTGCGTCAGACGAACACATGTCGATGTTGCAGCAAGCGAACGCACGCCTGATCATTTCGACCATCGAGGCACAAAAACTGGCTGAACAAGTCGAAACAGCCAAAGCCCAACTGGAGGGCGCCAAGATCTTGGCGGAGAAAGCCAACCTCGCCAAATCGGATTTCCTGTCCAGCATGAGCCATGAACTGCGCACGCCGCTCAATGCCATCCTCGGCTTCGCCCAGTTGCTGGAAGCCGGTTCACCACCGCCCACGGCTACCCAGGCTGAACGGCTGCACCAGATCATCAAGGCCGGCTGGTATCTGCTGGACCTGATCAACGAAATTCTCGACCTTGCGGTGATCGAGTCCGGCAAGCTGTCGCTGTCGCTGGAGCCCTTGTCGCTGTCCGACGTGCTGCTCGAATGCGAGGCCATGATCGGACCGCAGGCGCAACAACGCGGCATCAACATCAGTTTCGACAAAATCGACAGCACCCTGTTTGCCCATGCCGACCACACCCGGGTCAAGCAGGTTCTGATCAACCTGCTTTCCAATGCGGTCAAATACAACCGCGAACAGGGAATGGTCGAGGTGGCATGCACCGCGCTCAGCCCGGAACGCGTCCGCATCAGCGTCAAGGACAGCGGTGCGGGTTTGCCTCCGGAAAAGCTGGCAAAGCTGTTTCAGCCGTTCAACCGACTTGGGCAGGAGACTGGCACCGAAGAAGGGACCGGCATCGGCCTGGTGGTCACCAAGCAACTGGTCGAACTGATGGGCGGCACTGTCGGTGTGGAAAGCACCGTCGGCGTGGGCAGCGAATTCTGGATCGAGCTGATCCGTGATGCGATGCCCCAACTTTCCGCTGAACATGTGATGGCCGCTCAACTTGCGCCGCAAGCACAGGGAAACACGGCGCTGCGCACTCTGCTCTATGTGGAAGACAATCCGGCCAACCTGATGCTGGTCGAGCAGATCATCGAGGGGGTCCCGCATGTGCGCATGCTGAGTGCGCGCGATGCCACGGTCGGCATCGCGCTGGCGCGCGCCCATCTGCCGGAGGTGATCCTGATGGACATCAATCTGCCCGGCATCAGCGGCATCGCGGCACTGAAAATCCTGCATGAAGATCCGGCAACGACGCACATCCCGGTGCTGGCCATCAGTGCCAATGCCATGCCACGCGATATC
>JAWOJD010000109.1:0-24161 GCA_046484355.1 Thiobacillus sp. | reverse complement strand
TGATCCTTCACCACACCAGGTGCGAGGATGTTGAATGTCACATCGCTCGAACTGATGGGGTTGTCGCCATGATTGTAACCAGCCCGCAGAACCAGCTTGGGAGAGTATTTGTATTCAACGCCGAGCTTCCATGCATCCACATCCGACCAACCAAATCCGGGGCCATTATCAGCGCCCAACGGAGCCATAACCAAGCTGGGGTTGTTAATCGAATTCACACCACTGTAGTTGATACGCTGATAATCCAAGGCCAGCTTAACCTGGGGGGTGGCCTGCCAGGCTACACCGAGGTTGTAATTCTCGGGGATGTCAAAGTCACCCTGCTCGGCAAACAGGCCCTTGTATTTGTCAAACTCCTCGAATTTCATTTTGCTGGCGTAGGCCGCACCAATGGTCACGGTCGGGGTGATCTTGCCCATGTAGCCAACCCGTACGCCATAACCGAATGCATCGTCATAGCCAAGGTTACCGCCTGTGGCGTTCATCACACCAAAAGCTTGCAAGCCCTCTGCCGCGAAACGCTGGTAACCCAGAAGCGGCGAAATACCAATCGAATGGTCAGGTGCAACCTTATAGGCTGCAGTGGGCGCAATGATTAACTGCATCAGATCCACACCCAATCTACCCGAACCACAAAGCATGTTGGCAGGGCCGAATCCGCAATCAATCTGCCCGCCAGCGTAGTCCGAATTCATGCCGCCATTGCCATAAACCGAAAGACCTACTGCCAGATCATTGTTGACGATACGGTTATAACCAAACTCGGGAATAACGAAGAATTTACTGTCGCTATCCACGCTCATATCCAAGGGACCCAAGCCTGTCCGGCTAGCGCTACGACGCGGGCTAAACAGATCAGCACCCAGATCAAGGCGGTTGCCGGCAAAAGCGGCGGCTGCCGGGTTGTTGGCACCAAAAAAGGCGTCATCCGAGCTGGCGGTGGAAGCACCGGCCATACCCTTGGCCTTCATGCCGTTGCCGTGCGAAAAATAGCCGTTGGTTGCGTAGGCGCTGCCAGCCAGACCGGCCAGCGCCATGAATGCGAAGATGCGCGTGAATTTCATTGTTGTCCTCCTCAGGAGCGGAATTGATACAGATATAAGGTGCTGAATGACCTGACCCGAAGGCTACGCCCGTCGAGGCGCTTAGACAACAAAGTCGGGCACTTTGGCCGACCATACAACCGAAATGTGGTGCAAAAACGACAAAAAAATAGAGCCGATGTGACTCGGCTCTATTTAATGTTAGTGCTTGCTGAAATCTGTCGCGTAGATTCTGACTCTTAAATAAACAGACAGATATCGGTTTCACCGGCAAATTCGAAGAAGGTGGCTGCGCCGCCGTACTCGAGTCCGTCGATGAAATCAGAATGCTCGAAACCAAACAACTCGACGGTCATCTGGCAGGCGATGAATTTGACTTCAGCTTCCTGGCACAGCTCGCGCAGTTCAGGGATGGTGGCCACGCCGTTGTTGGCGATGGTCTGCTTCATCAGGGCGGTGGCGACGCTTTCGTAGCCGGGGATCACGGCCTGGATGGCATTGGGCATGTTCCAGTTGATGCTCTTGAACCACTTGGGGCCAAAGGGCATCTTCATCGGCATGCCGGGGTTGCCCAGCGGGCTTACTTTCAGGACGGACAGGTCCTTGCGGACGAGCTGAAGGCCATAGAAAGTGAAGAAAATCTGGGTTTCATACCCCAGCGCGGCCGCCGTCGAGGCCAGGATGAACGGGGGATAAGCCCAGTCCAGCGTGCCCTTGGTGGCGATGATGGCCATTTTTTTGGTTTCCATGATCAGTCTCTCCTGTTCCGTTTAAAAAAACAGCGCCGTGTGTTCGATGAACAGACGGCGCTGGTTTTGTTGGGTTTTTATTTTTTCTTCATGAAGAAGGTGAACTCGCCACCTGCTTCGGCAGTTGACAGCAGTTCGTTACCGGTCTGCTTGGCAAAAGCCGCGAAATCCTTGACCGAACCGGGGTCGGTGGAGAGGATTTTCAGAACCTGTCCACTTTCGACATCAGCCAGTGCCTTTTTGGCACGCAGGATGGGGAGGGGGCAGTTCAAACCACGTGCATCCAATTCTTTATTGAATTCCATTATGTTCTCCTGACATTAAATCGGTATGTACTAAAAAGGCTGCGGTACAGTAAACCAGAAGTCACCGTATTGCAACCAAATTCATTGCTCAAGGGGCGATAACTTATGGGGAAATCCGCAATTAATATTTAGCGCGGCCGGCTCAGTGCATTGCCAGAGCGCGCCCATGCCATGACGCCACCCGCCAGATTGTGCATATTGTCGTAGCCTTTGGAAGCCATGAATGCGCACGCCTGGGCAGAACGCGCACCGGAACGGCAATAAATCACCACCGGTTTATCCTGCGGGATATCGGCTGCCCGCAACGGAAGCAAATGCAATGGGATATGGATGGCGCCGTCAATCTGCCCCTGGGCCACCTCGGCTTCGGTACGCACATCAATCAAATGTGCACCCTGTGCTGCAATTTCTGCAACGTAGATAGGATCGACTTCCTTGAAACCTGACATTCCGAACATAGGCGCTATTACTCCAGTAAGGGTAAATCAGAACTGGCTAATGTACCCTAATAAGGGGTGAACGGCAAGCCTGCCCGGTGTGCACATGCCATTTCAAAATCGATCAACAGCGCTGGGCGCCGTGGTACAAGTTCACCACATGGCGCGCCTCGGCAAAAAACAGCCAGCGCTCGACCGCTGCGCCCGTCAGGCCCGCCAACGCAGCCACGATGGCCGCACCATATCCGCCCTGCTGATTGAACACCCACACCAGCATCAGCCCGGGAACGGCAAAGCCCACCACGAAGACCACGATCCTGAGCAGCCCGGCCTGGCGGCGCGCCACCTGGAAGCCGAATTCCTGGGTGAGAAAGGTGCCATGGGTGTGCCCTGTATCGAGTAATTTGACCCGGGCGCTCGACAATCCGGTCGCCGTATTGATGGTGGGCGTCAGGCCGGGGCTGCGAATCCAGAAGAAATAGATCGCTTTCAACACGGCGGCGATCGAGACGATCAGTGCCGACATCGCCACGTAAGGCATGGTGTCGAGCCCGGCGAATACCGCCCCCAGCAACAGCAGCAAGCTGCCGCTGGCATAGCCCAGCGCCAGATAGTTGGCGGGCACCAGCGGCGTGTTCCACTGGCGGATGGTTTTCAGGCACGCGTAGATCATGCCGGTTGAAAACACGGTGACCCAGGCCAGCACGGCGGTCAGCAGGCCGCTGATTTCGCGCACCCAGGTCGGCGCGTCAAACCAGATGCTCGCCAGATAAATCAGGGCCAGCGGCATGAACACCACGGCAAACACGCCTTCGCGCGACAGCCACGAGGTGCGGAAGCGGCTGAAGGCGCGCCAGGCATTTTTCGGATTGGCCAGGTGAAAGGTCGAGGACAACAGACCGAACACGATCAGGCCCATTGCCATGAGGCCGCCAATGATCAGTTGTTCCCGGCTGAACCCCCCCCCGAGCTTAAGGGTGTCGGCAATAAACAGCAACGAGAACAGGCCAAATCCGGCGCCCGATGCAACGGTGAAGAAGATGACTGAGAAAGCGGGATGCATGGCTACTCCTGGCGCAATATTTCCGAAGGGCGCGCGGCTTAGCGGCGCACCAGTTTGTTGGCGAACTGCTTGAGGCTTTCCTTCAGCCCGCGCCGGGGCTGGGTGTCGACCGGAATCACCGGCTTGCTGCGCGGCGGCAGGTATTTGTTGGTCGGGTTGTAGTTCAGTTCGGGCATCAGCGGGAAGCCGCTCCGCTCGCGCACGGTGCGCGACACCGCCGAATCGGGATCGTCGAAGTCGCCGAACATGCGGGCGTGCGCCGGGCAGGTCAACACGCAGGCGGGCTGGCGCTCTTCGACCGGGAGCTCCTGGTCGTAGATGCGGTCGACGCACAGGGTGCACTTCTTCATCGTGCCGCTGGAACGATCGAGCTCGCGCGCGCCGTAGGGACAGGCCCACGAGCAGTAGTTGCAGCCCATGCACTTGTCCTGGTCGATCAGCACGATGCCGTCTTCGGCACGCTTGTACGATGCGCCCGTCGGACACACGGTGACGCAGTCGGCGTCCTCGCAGTGCATGCACGACATCGGGAAATTGACCGTCTTGTTGTTCGGATACGTGTCCATTTCATAATGGCGGATCCGGTTAAACCACACGCCCGACGGCTCGGCGCCGTAGGGCTGGTAGTCGGACAGCGGGCCGATGGTGCCGGAGGCGTTCCATTCCTTGCAGGCGATGGCGCAGGCGTGACAGCCCACGCATACGTCGAGGTCGATGACCAGTCCAAGTCTCATAGCGTTCTCGCTTCAGTTCTGCTGCGTTAATTTTTTTCGTGGTCGCGCGCGTCGTAACGCAGCACGTCGGGGCGCGCGTAACGCTCGTCGCCCGGATACGCTTTCAGCGTGTCGAATTGCGGCCAGGAGCCGGTCTCGCCCGGCGCCGCCTTCCAGATCTTCACGCGCAGATCGAACCACGCAGCCTGGCCGGTCACCGGGTCGGAATTGGTAACGCGGCGCTCGCCCAGTTTTTCCGGCAGCAATTCCGAAATCAGGTGATTGAGCAGGAAGCCCTTGGTGGCTTCGGACGCGTTGTCTTTCAAGCCCCACGCGCCCTTCTGCTTGCCAATGGCATTCCAGGTCCAGACGGTGTCTTCCTGCGTCCCTTCCATGGTCTTGACCTGGCAGCGGATCTTGCCGTTGTGCGACTCGACCCAGATCCAGTCGAAGTCCTTGATGCCCATTTCGGCCGCTTTGCGGGCGTTCATGTACATGTAGTTCTGCGCCATGATCTGACGCAGCCACACGTTCTGCGAATCCCACGAGTGGTACATGAACATGGGCCGCTGGGTCAGTGCGAAGAAGGGATATTCCGTCGCATCGACGCGTTGCTGCTCGAGCGGCTCGTACCACATCGGCAGCGGATCGAAGTATTTCACCAGGCGCTCGCGGTCGACCTGGTTGCTGGGCTGCGGGCCGTCGTACAGGCCCTGCCCCGCCAGGCGGAATTTCTGCAACGGCTCGGAATAGAACTGCATGATGATCGGCTCGACCTTGCCGATAAAGCCGACGTCCGCCGCCACGTCCAGGTAGTCCTTGTTGGCGTAGCGCATGTATTTCTGATTATCGGGCCAGTGGTGCGCAAAGAAGCTCTGGTTCTCGATGTACTTTTCCCACTGGTTGGGGTTGGGCTCGCCCTTGAGCGATTTCGTGCCGTCCTTGCCCCGCCAGCCGGCAAGGAAACCAATCCCGGGCGAACGCTCGTAGTTGACGATGAAGTCCTTGTAGCCGCTGAATTTGCGGCCACCGCCCGGCTTGGTGAAGGCCGGGAATTTCAGGCGCGACGCCAGTTCGACCAGCACCTCCTGCCACGGACGCACATCGCGGTCCGGGGTGATCAGCGGATGGCGGATGGCATCCGCTGCCGAATCCGGCTCGGAAATCGGTCGATCAAGCAGCGAGATCGTATCGTGGCGTTCCAGATAAGTGGTATCGGGCAGGATCAGGTCGGCAAAGTTGGTCATTTCCGAGTGGAACGCATCCACTACCACCAGGAAAGGAATCTTGTATTCGCCGAAGTTTTCCGGGTCTTTCGTGCGCAGCATGTCCTGCACGCTCGCCGTGTTCATCGACGAGTTCCAGGCCATGTTGGCCATGAACAGGATCAGCGTGTCGATCGCATACGGATCATGATTGGTCGCATTGGTGATCACCATGTGCATCAGGCCGTGCGAGGCAATCGGCACTTCCCACGAATAGGCCTTGTCGATGCGCAGCGGATTGCCGAACTCATCAATCACCAGGTCTTCCGGACGCATGGGGAAGCCCAGCGGCGGCCGCGACAACGGCGTATTCGGCGCGTTGATAATGTCGATATTGTTTTCCGGCACCTGGTGCGGCGGAATCGGCTTCGGATACGGCGCACGGGCGCGGAAATTGCCCGGCGCGTCAAGCGCCCCCAGCAGCATCTGGATCATGTGAATCGCGCGACAGGCGTGAAAACCGTTGGAATGCGCGGCAATGCCACGCATCGCGTACATCGCCACGGGACGCCCGACCACCTTGTCATGCTTGCGGCCCCACACGTCGGTCCACTCGATTGGCAGTTCGACGGTTTCCTTGAAGGCAATGTGCGCCATTTCGAGCGCGATGCGCTCGATGGTTTCCGCAGAAAGACCACATTCGAGCGCCACATTCTCGGGGGCATAACGGTCGTCGAGATAGCGCTCGACCATCAGCGACATCACGGTCCGGACGCGACGTCCATCCGGCGCCACATACTCGCCGAACAAGGCCGGCGCAATATCACCGTCAATGCCGTTTCTGAAGGCTTCCCTTTCCAGGTCCCAGATCAGCGGATGGCCATTGTCGTCCCGCAGGAACAGGCCATCTCCAGGCTGCCCCGGCGACGCCACCACCAGCCAGGACGCATTGGTGTAGCGCACCAGAAATTCGTAGTCGAACTGCTCGTGCTTCAACAACACGTGCACCATCGACATCGCCAGCAGTCCATCCATGCCCGGCTTGATCGGCAACCACTCGTCGGCAATCGCCGAATAGCCGGTGCGAACCGGGTTCACGGTGACAAACTTGCCGCCATGGCGCTTGAGTTTTTCCAGGCCAATCTTGATCGGGTTGGACGAATGGTCTTCCGCCACGCCCCACATGATGAAGTACTTGGCGTAGTCCCAGTCGGGCGCGCCAAATTCCCAGAACGAGTAGCCAATCGAATACAGGCCGGCTGCCGCCATGTTCACCGAACAGAAACCGCCATGCGCCGCCCAGTTGGGCGTGCCGAACTGCTGCGCCCACAAGCCGGTAAGCGCCTGCATCTGGTCGCGACCGGTAAAGAAGGCGAGCTTCGAGGGGTCGGTTGCACGGATTTCCTCGAGCCGGTCGGTCAGCAGATCGAGCGCCTGTTCCCACGAAATCGGCTCGTAAATCCCCTCGCCGCGTTCGGTGCCCGGCTTGCGCATCAAGGGTTGCGTCAGTTTCGCAGTGGAATACTGCTTCATGATCCCGGCCGATCCCTTGGCGCACAGCACACCCTGGTTGGTGGGGTGGTTGCGGTTGCCCTGGATGAACCGGACCTTGTTGTCCTCCAGCGTCACCTTGATGCCGCAGCGACACGCACACATGTAGCAGGTGGTGTACTTGATTTCCTGCGCGGCGTGATTCTCGAGTTTGATCTTGGCGTTCATGCGGCCTCTAGGTTCAAAATGTTCCCCTGCAGTGCCCACTGGGCGCTGCAACTCTTCCTGCCTGAATAAACACACTAAGTGACTGCTGGAAGCAGCGCCAGCGAAGCAACGCCGGATGCTGCGGGGGACGGCTATATATTAAACAATTCGAATATAGCGTTATTTTGCACTTTAAGCCCCGCTCAAGGCAAGCATAATAGCTGATCGTCCTATAAGACGGCCTAATGAAAATCCCTGTGTTTTGAGGGGTTTATTGTGGCAGGCACCCCTATTTTGCCTGACGCTCATGCTCGTCCAGCAAAGTCTCGATCACTTGCAAGGCCTCGCCTTCGTCCCACTCGGTGGGACCGGTCAGCACGTAGCGTACATGCCCCTCGGCGTCGAGCAGGAACGAGGTCGGCAGCGCAAAGACCTTCCAGCGCTTTGTGTTGGCGCCAAACGGGTCGAGCAGGATCGGGAAGCCCAGCTTGACCCTGTCGAGATACGTTTTGACCTCCTCCAGGGTTTCGGCGCTGTCCAGCGCGACGATCTCCAGCGGCCGACCGGCCATCCTGAGGCGCAAGCGCTCCATCGAAGGCATTTCCCGCAAGCAGGGTGGGCACCACGACGCCCAGAAATTGAGCAACACCACCTTGCCCCGGTAGTCCGCCAGCGTTCGGACGACACCTCCGATATCCTCGGCCTCCAGACTTGGCGCCGGGGTGGCCGCTCGTTTCTCAAATCCAGCGGCCTGAACGCTCGCCATAAGCAGCAGGCTCAAGGCCAGCGCCAACCCTATCCGTTTCATGTACACCCCCAGTCATTTAATTCGCGCAACAGCATGGTGTCCATGCGCTGGCTTTCGCTCACTTCGAATTCAGTGGGCGTTTCACGCGCCCAGTAACCTTCCCGCAGATTTTCAAGGATCACATGGCTGACCGTCGCGCCCTGCCGCGTCAGATGATCGAGCAAGCCGGGCAGCCAGGGCGTGGACGCGGAACGGCGCGGCTGCAGCACCCGCACCCGCAAATCGGACAGCACGCCCAGATCGAGATAACTCGGCTCGGCAAGCGGTTCGGCCACCGTATAGAGATTCGGATACATCAACAGCACGCATAGGCGGCTGCGCTGCGCGGGTTCGAGCTTTGCCGCCGCGCGCAGCACCGGAACCGCGGCGCGCGCCACGGCGTACACGGTCACAGGCTTGCCGCTGGCCTGGGCCGATCCCAGCCAGTTCTTCAACTCGTCCAGCGGGACCCGGTCCATGCTGCTGGACAACTGCGGCAGGAAATAGGCATTGACCGGATCGAGCGACCAGACGTCCAGACGCTGCGCTGCAAGCTTCTTTGCCGCCTGCAGCTCGGGCTCGGCACGGCCGCGCTCGGACGCGATCCACAACAACAGCTGCCGCGCGCCCTCGGCCGGGAATGCCTGGAAATCCGGCAATTCGGCGCGCGCGCCAAACGAACAGGCCAACAGGCCCACAATCAACACTCTGAACACGCGCACCGGGCTGCTCCACTCGACATACCGCGCCATTTTGCCTAAGCCGATTCGCACCGCAAGATGACGTTTTGACCAGCCGCCGTCAGGCAAGCGAGGCGCACCAGTGGCCGGAGCGTCCGCCCTGTTTCTCCAGCAGCTTGATCTCGCCCATGATCATGCCGCGGTCCACCGCCTTGCACATGTCGTAAATGGTCAACAGCGCGACGCTGACGCCAGTCAGTGCCTCCATTTCCACCCCGGTCTTTCCGACCGTTTCGGCGGTGACAGTGCTGGTGATCGTGGACGCAGTCGTATCATGGCTGAACTCGACGCTGACCTTGGTCAACGCAATCGGGTGGCACAAAGGGATCAATTCGGCGGTTCGCTTGGTCGCCTGGATGGCCGCAATGCGCGCAATGCCCAGCACATCGCCCTTGGCAGCCTGCCCTCCCAGAATGCGCGCAAGGGTATCGGGTAACATGCGGATCTGGCCACTCGCCACGGCGACCCGCCGGGTGTCGTTCTTTTCTGCCACGTCGACCATGATGGCGCGGCCGCTTGCATCAAAGTGGGTCAATTCGCTCATTCACGCTCACCTGGGAACCTTGTCGATAATTTTCGCATCGTAAACGAAATGCCGTTATCCGCCTTCTCCCCCGCCCGCTGATGCTACGCACCCTGCTTGCGCTGAGCCTGGCCATTCAGCCTGTATTTGCCGCTGACCTGCCCGACCTGGGTGAAGTCTCACGGCAATATTTCTCCGATCAGGAAGAACAGACGCTGGGACGCGCCATCATGCGCGACGTCTACAGTGATCCGCGCTATCTGGATGACCCCGAAATCGAGAGCTACCTGAATCAGCTGGGATACAAGCTGGTCTCGGTCAGCACCCGCAACCAGCGCGACTTCACCTTTTTCGTCGTCGACGATCCCACCATCAACGCCTTCGCCATGCCGGGGGGCAATATCGGCATTCACACCGGACTGTTGCTTGCCGCGCAGAGCGAATCCGAACTGGCAAGCGTGATCGCCCACGAAATCGCCCACGTCACTCAGGATCACATTGCGCGCATGGTCGCTGCGCAAAGCCAGAGCTACTGGCCGACTATGGCTGCGCTTGCGCTGGCGCTGCTGGCGTCCCGCTCCAATCCCAATGTGGCGAGCGCGGCCATCGCCTCCACCCAGGCGTTCTCGATCCAGAGCCAGCTCAATTACAGCCGCGATTACGAACGCGAGTCCGACCGCCTGGGCTACGACATGTTGTCCCGTGCGGGATTCGATCCGCGCGGCATGAGCGGTTTCTTCAACCGCCTGCAACGTGCCAGCCGGTTTTACGACAGCAGCGCCCCCGCCTACCTGCGCACCCATCCGCTCACCAGCGACCGCATTGCCGACATGCAGGCGCGCAGCGATGCCACGCCCTATCACCAGGTGCCAGACAGCCTCGATTTCCAGCTGGTGCGGGCCCGCCTGCGCGCGCAGGAAAACAGTGCGGCCGACGCCGTGCTTGCCGCACGCAACACGCTGAAAGACAAGCGCTACAGCAGCGAGGTCGCCGCCCGCTACGGCCTGATCAGCGCGCTGCTGCGTGGCCGGCATTTCAAGGAAGCCGAAGCAGAGGTCCAGAAAATGCCCTCGGGCAAAACCAGCAGCCCGATGATTCAGCAACTGGCGGCCCAGACGGCGCAGGCCGCGGGCAACCAGTCATTGGCCTTGCAGCGCTTTCAGGCTGGAAGCAATACCTATCCGGGCTATCGGCCGCTCCAGTATGGCTATATCGGCGCATTGCTGGCCGCAAAGCGCGGCAGCGACGCCCTGACGCAACTCGACACCCAGCTCCAGCTGTACCCGCTCGACCGGCGCCTGTGGCAACTGACGGCCCAGGCGCATGCGCAGCTCGGGCATCGCCTGCTCAGCCACCGGGCGCAAGCCGAGGTGGCGGCACTCGGCGGCAACCTGGTTGCCGCGATCGAACATGTCAGCCTTGGAATCAAGGCCGGGGACGGCAGTTTTTTCGAGATGTCGGCGGCAGAAGCCCGGCGGCGTGAATGGCAGGAGATCGAAAAATCGCAGCGAAAAGATTAGCGTTTTGCGCTTATTTTCGGCCTGCTGGTAGGAATTTACCCCGCTTTCTGGCCGTAAAGATTCATCCTTAGCCTTGCATCGAAAAAACTAATTCCACTATGCTATGTCCATCCATTACTGGATAGCGTTTACTGCTCAGGCAAACCCGAACGGCAAGCGCTTTCATCACCACGTAAATAATTAGGAGGATGACCATGCGAAAGTTGCACCAGCTGGCAACGGTCTGCGCAATCAGCGCCATCATGTTGACAGGAAGCGCCCTGGCCCAGACAACTGCCACCCAGAAAAAGGAAGAAAGCGGTAAGGACCTCTCGTTCAACCGTTCCAAGGGCAACTGCCTGGCCTGCCATGGCATGCCGACCGTACCCGACGCAGAGTCGACCGGTCTGTATGGGCCGCCGCTCATCGCCATGAGCGCACGCTTTCCCGACAAAGCCAAGCTTCGCGCCCAGATTTGGGACGCAACTGCGTTGAATCCTTCCTCCTCCATGATTCCGTTCGGCAAACACGGCGTGTTGACGGAGCAGGAAATCGATAAAGTGACCGATTTCGTTTACGGTCTTTAAAATTCCCGTAGCAACTGTTGAAACAAGGAGACATGCCCATGAATGCACTTCGTAGAAACGTACTGAAAAGCGCCGCTGGCGCGGGTACCGTGGCCGTAGCCGTGGCCGCTGGTTTGTTGAAGCCCACCCTTGCAATGGCTGGCGCTCCGCGCAGCGCCTTTCAGGCCAAGAACGTGGGGGATGCCATGAAAGAAATGGGTGCATCCGCTCCTGCTGACTCCAAGGACATCTCCATCAAGGCACCGGACATCGCTGAAAACGGCGCCGTGGTACCGGTGGAAGTGACCAGCGGAATCGCCGGCACCACCGGCATTGCCATCATCGCCGAGAAAAACGCCTCACCGCTGGTCGCCGATTTCGACCTGCTGGGCGGCGCTCAGGGCTTTGTCTCCACGCGCATCAAAATGGGGCAGACCTCATTGATTCGTGCTGTGGTAACCGCTGGCGGCAAGTCGTACACCACCGCCAAGGAAGTCAAAGTAACCATTGGCGGTTGCGGCGGCTAATTGCCTCTGCCTTGCCAAGCGAATGAATCGAACTGATTAATTTTAGGAAAGGAAAGCCAAATGGCTGAACCCATGCGTATTCGTGCCACGATGTCTGGCGATGTTGCCGACGTCAAAGTTCTGATGAACCACCCGATGGAAACCGGTGCCCGCAAAGATGCGAAAACCGGCCAGCTGGTGCCCGCTCACTACATCACCCAAGTGACCGCCACGGTCAATGGCAACAAGGTCCTGGACGCTGGCCTCTCCGGTGGCGTTTCCAAGAACCCCTACCTGGGTTTCAAGGTTAAAGGCCCCAAGGCAGGTGACAAGGTTGTTGTGAACTGGGTCGACAACACGGGCGACAAGAACAGCGCTGACGCCACAATCGGCTAAAGCCAGGCAATACTCGAGCGGGGCAACAAGCCCCGCTCCCGTTTTACAAATCAGGTTCCGGAGGACGGCATGACACAAAAAATCATTATGAAATTGCTAACAGGCATGGCGGGCCTTGGCATCGCGCTGGGCGCTGTCACCACGCACGCATCGCCCGAAGCAGATAGACAGGAACTCATCAAGCACTACACGGACAAGTATCCCAACGTGAAGGTTGATGATTATGTCTACGGCGCGCTGGCATTTGATGAAGACAGCAAGAGTCAATATGACTCCATCATGGAGTTCCCGCCTTACGAATCTGTCATCGACAAAGGCCGCAAGATGTGGGAAACCCCGTTCAAGAACGGCAAGACTTACGCTGACTGCCTGCCTAATGGCGGCAAGCAGATTGCGGGCAACTACCCCATGTTCGACGAAACCAAGGGCAAGGTTGTCACGCTGATGCACGCGATCAACGACTGCCGCACCGCCAACGGCGAAGAGGCTTACAAGTACAAGGATGCGAACACGCTGGGCGTGCTGACCGCCTATATGCGCACCCTGTCCGACGGCATGCTGATGAACATCAAGGTCGAAGGCCCCAAGGCCATGGCCGCGTATCAGGCGGGCAAGAAGACCTTCTACACCCGCAAGGGCCAACTGAACTTTGCCTGTGCCAGCTGCCACGTACAGAACGCCGGCACCCGACTGCGTTCCGAGATGATCTCGCCGGTTGTTGGCCATGCCGTGCACTGGCCGGTGTTCCGTGGCGGCGAACGGCTGACCATGCTTCAGAATCGTTATGAGGGCTGCTTCAAGCAGGTCCGTCAGGTCCCGCCTGAGCCCGGCAGTGAAATCATGAACAACCTCGAGTATTTCCACTCGTCGCTGTCCAACGGCCTGCCGATGAAAGCATCGGTGTTCCGCAAGTAAGCCACACCTGCCGTATGAAAAAGCCCGGGCAACCGGGCTTTTTTGTGTCGTTTTGTGCGATGCGGCATGAGCCAGAGCTACCATTTACGCGGCGATGTCACAAACGGACAATAGTCGCAGCTTTTCATAACCATCCAATCTGGAGGAGACCCCCATGCACATGAACCGTCGTGAGTTTCTGCAATTGCTTGCTGTCGCCGCTGCGTCCGGCATGGCGCTGGACAGCAAGTCCGCGCTGGCTGGCAAGGCACCTGCCAATTTCTACGATGTGCCACGCCACGGCAACGTGTCCTTCCTGCACTTCACCGATTGTCATGCCCAGTTGCTGCCGGTGTGGTTCCGCGAGCCCAACGTCAACCTGGGCATTGGTGGCGCACTCGGCAAGGTGCCGCATCTGGTCGGCCAGAATCTGCTCAAGGCATACGGCGTCAAGCCCGGCAGCGGCGAAGCGCACGCGTTCAGTTATCTCGACTTCACCGAGGCCGCCAAAGTGTATGGCAAGGTCGGCGGCTTTGCCCATCTCAAGACCCTCGTCGACAAGATGCGCGCGCAGCGTCCCGGTGCGCTGCTGCTGGATGGCGGCGACACTTGGCAGGGGTCGGCCACTTCGCTGTGGACCAATGCCCAGGACATGGTCGACGCCTGCATCGCGCTGGGCGTGAACGTCATGACCCCGCACTGGGAATCGACCTTCGGCGCAGAACGCGTGATGGAGATTGTGAACAAGGACTTCAAGAACGCGAACGTGGACTTTGTCGCGCAGAACATCGTCACCAACGATTTCGGCGATCAGGTATTCAAGCCCTACACGATGCGGGAAATGAATGGCGTGAAAGTCGCCGTGGTCGGCCAGGCCTTCCCCTACACGCCGATTGCCAACCCGCGCTACATGGTGCCGGACTGGAGCTTCGGCATCCGCGACGACGGCATGCAGAAGTGGGTCGACGACGCGCGCGCCAACGGCGCCAAGGTCGTGATCGTGCTGTCGCACAACGGCATGGACGTCGACCTGAAAATGGCCAGCCGCGTCACCGGGATCGATGCGATTTTCGGCGGCCACACTCACGACGGCGTACCGCAGCCGGTGCAGGTCAAGAACGCCAAGGGCATCACGCTCGTCACCAACGCGGGCTCCAACGGCAAGTTCCTCGGCGTGATGGATTTCGATGTCCGCGGCGGCAAACTGCAAAGCTACAAATACCGCCTGCTCCCGGTGTTCTCCAACCTGTTGCCGGCCGACCCCGCGATGGACGCGCTCATCAAGAAGGTGCGCGCCCCCTACGAGGACAAGCTCAACGAGAAACTCGCGGTCACCGACGACTTCCTCTACCGCCGCGGCAACTTCAACGGCACCTGGGATCAACTGCTGGTCGACGCACTGATGGAGGTCAAGGGCGCGGATGCCGCCTTCTCCCCAGGCTTCCGCTGGGGCACGACGCTGCTGCCGGGTGATGCGATCACCATGGAGCGCCTGATGGACCAGACTGCGATCACCTATCCGCAGACCACGCTGACCAACATGAGCGGCGAAACCATCAAGACCATCATGGAGGACGTCGCCGACAACCTGTTCAACGACGATCCCTACTACCAGCAGGGCGGCGACATGGTGCGCGTCGGCGGGATCGAGTACACCATCGACCCCGGCAAGAAAATTGGCCACCGCATCAACGACATGATGCTGAACGGCAAGCCTGTCGACCCCAACAAGACCTACAAGGTTGCGGGCTGGGCACCGGTGGGCGAAGGCGTACAGGGCGAGCCGGTGTGGGATGTCGTGTCGTCCTATCTGCGCGACAAGAAGGTCATCAAGGGCCTCAAGCTGAACACGCCGAAGATTATCGGCATCGGCAAGAAGAACCCCGGCATCGCCGACTACGACGGCACCTATTCCTGATTGGCGTGTACCGGATAGGCAACAAAAAAGGGGCGTTTGCCCCTTTTTTGTTGCCGTCTGTCTGTGTTTCCGGCCACCTCAGAAAATTAGCGCCCGTTCCGAGACTGATTCCACAAGGCTTGCCATCCCGCCAGCCCCAGTGCCTTCAGGGTTTCGATATTGCGTTCGTACACGGTTTCGGCCTCGGGAAAGGCGGCCACGGCCCGCGCAATGCTCGCTTCACGCAGCAGGTGCAGGGTTGGAAACGGCGCGCGGTTCGTATAATTGCCGATATCGTCGGGGGCGGTTTCCTCGAACTGGAACGCCGGATGAAAACTGGCGATCTGGATCACGCCTTCCAGCCCATGCTCGTCCACGGCCGCCTCGGCCAGCTGCATGAAATCATTGAAGTCGAGAAAATCCGGCAACAGCGTGGGGTGAACCAGCAAGGTTGTGTCGACGACGTCAGGGTCGGCAGACGCCAGCGTGTCCAACTCGCGGTCCAGCTCCTCCAGCAAGCCATCCAGATGCCGTGCCGTGCTCACCACGATACGCACCTGGTTCTTGACATAAACCGCCTTGGCAAACGGGCACAGATTCAACCCGATGACCGCTTTCTCCAGCCATTCCCGGGTTCTGGCAACCACCTCGTCTTCGTTCATCTTCTTCCCCTCAACCGCCAGCCGGGCCATGTGGCGGGCGGAAATTAACGGATACAATGCCCTATTGTTCGACGTTCATGCACGACAGCCCCCCAAATATCATGAAAAGCAGCGCCATTCGCCAGAGTTTCCTTGAGTTTTTCGCTTCCAAAGGCCACACCATTGTCGCCAGCAGCCCCCTTGTGCCCGGCAATGACCCCACGTTGCTGTTCACCAATGCCGGCATGGTGCAGTTCAAGGATGTGTTCACCGGCCAGGATGCGCGCACCTACACCCGCGCCGCGTCATCGCAGCGCTGCGTGCGTGCCGGCGGCAAGCACAACGATCTGGAGAACGTCGGCTACACGGCGCGCCACCACACTTTCTTCGAGATGCTGGGCAACTTCAGCTTTGGTGATTATTTCAAACAGGATGCGATCAAATACGCCTGGGAATACCTCACTGCAGTGTTGAAGCTTCCTGCCGACAAGCTGTGGGTGACAGTCTACGCCGAGGACGACGAGGCCTATGACATCTGGCACCACGACATCGGCGTGCCGAAGGAACGCATCGTCCGCATCGGCGACAACAAGGGCGCGCGCTACGCGTCCGACAATTTCTGGGCGATGGGCGACACTGGCCCCTGCGGTCCCTGCACCGAAATCTTCTACGACCACGGCCCGGACGTGGCCGGCGGCCCGCCTGGCTCGCCCGACGAAGACGGCGACCGCTACATTGAAATCTGGAACAACGTGTTCATGCAGTTCAACCGGGATGAGTCCGGCACCATGCACCCGCTGCCCAAGCCGTCGGTCGATACCGGCATGGGGCTGGAGCGCATTTCAGCGGTGATGCAGCATGTGCATTCCAATTACGAAATCGACCTGTTCCAGGCGCTGATCCAGGCCGCCGCACGCGAGACACAAACGGCTGACCTGTCGAACAACTCGCTCAAGGTCATCTCCGACCATATCCGTGCGTGTTCTTTTCTGATCGTCGACGGGGTCATTCCCGGCAACGAAGGTCGTGGCTATGTGCTGCGCCGCATCATTCGCCGGGCGATTCGCCACGGCTACAAACTCGGTGCCCGAGCTGCCTTCTTCTACCGCATCGTGCCCGACCTCGTGGCGGTGATGGGCGACGCCTACCCTGAACTCGCCGCTGCGCAAACCCGCGTGATGGACATTCTGCGACAGGAAGAAGAACGCTTTTTCGAGACCATCGAACACGGCATGGGCATTCTCGAAACCACACTGAAATTGCTGCCTGCCGGCACCCCGTTCGATGGCGAACTCGCGTTCAAGCTGCACGACACCTACGGGTTCCCGCTCGACCTGACCGCCGACATCTGCCGCGAAGCCGGCATCGTTGTGGACACGGCCGCCTTCGATGCCGCGATGCAGCGGCAGAAGAACCAGGCGCGCGCCGCAGGCAAGTTCAAGCTCGGCGCCGGGCTGAGCTATTCAGGCGCCGCGACCACGTTCCACGGTTACGACACGCTGACGCATACGGGAACCATCCTTGCCCTGTACCGCGACGGCAGCGCCGTCGACACCCTCGAGGAAGGCGAAGTGGGCGTCATCGTGCTCGACCACACGCCGTTTTACGCCGAATCCGGCGGCCAGGCCGGCGACTGTGGCCTGATCCAGGCGGCAAGCGGGCAGTTTGCCGTGGAAGACACGCTCAAGATTCAGGCGCAGGTGTTCGGTCATCATGGAGTCGTCAAAACCGGGGCGCTCAGGCTGGGCGAACCGGTTTCGGCCAAGGTGGATGAACGGGCGCGCGCCCGCACCATGCGCAACCATTCGGTGACCCATCTGATGCACAAGGCCCTGCGCGATGTGCTTGGCGACCACGTGCAGCAGAAAGGCTCGCTGGTCGACAGCGAGAAAACCCGCTTCGACTTCGTTCAGCCCAGCCCGGTGAGCGACGCGCAACTGCGCGAGGTTGAAATGCGCGTCAACGCAGAAATCCTGGCCAACACCACGACCCAGGCGCGGGTGATGGCCATCGACGATGCGCAGAAAACCGGCGCCATGATGCTGTTCGGCGAGAAATACGGCGACGAGGTCCGTGTGCTCGACATCGGCAACTCGCGCGAACTGTGCGGTGGCACCCACGTCGCCCGCACCGGCGACATCGGCCTGTTCAAGATCGTCAGCGAATCCGGCGTGGCGGCCGGCGTGCGCCGGGTCGAGGCCGTCGCCGGCGACAACGCGCTGGAATACGTGCAGGCGCGCGAGCATGACATCCACCAGGTGGCGGCCATCCTGAAGGCCCAACCTGCCGAACTCGGCGCCAAGCTTGCGCAGATGCTCGATCACGTGCGCGCGCTGGAAAAAGAACTCGACCGCCTGAAATCCAGACTGGCTGCCAGCGCCGGTGACGAACTCGTCCTTCAGGCAGTCGATGTCGCAGGCAGCCGCGTTCTGGCCGCCCAACTCGACGGCATCGATGCGAAAGGGCTTCGTGAAACGGCCGACAAGCTGCGCGACAAACTGAAATCATGCGCCCTGGTGCTCGGCACCGTTGCCGACGGGAAGGTCAGCCTGATCGCTGCCGTGACTTCCGACATCACTGGCAAGATCAAGGCAGGTGAACTGGTCAATTTTGTCGCCACCCAGGTGGGAGGCAAGGGGGGCGGCAAGCCGGATCTGGCCATGGCCGGCGGCAGCGAGCCGGCAAAGCTGACGACTGCCCTTGCATCGGTACGTGAATGGGTTCAGGACAAGCTCTCCGGATAAGCAGGTACAGAATTTGCTAGATCATCCGTATAGTGTGCAAGACGAACACCCTCATTAGCCTGGAACCATGAAATCACTGGCAGACAAACTCACATCGGGATTCTCACGCCTGCTCTCCAAAAAGAGCGGCGTCGACGACGACCCGCTGACGAATTTAAGGACGGTGGCCAACTGGGTCGACAACCTTCCGGTTGGCGATGCCTACAAGTGTCAGCACGCCATAATCGACGAACTCAGGCGCTTTAATGAACAGCAGCCCCAGCTCACCAAGCACCGGTTAAGCGTGCTGATGATGCTGGACGAGAAATCGCGTGACCTGCAGGACACGTTGAGCCGCCAGTACCTGCGCAACCCGCGCATGTCCCGCTCGGTGGAAAGCCAGCTCTGGCATGCCGTCTATGGCCTGTATTGGGAAATTGCGCGCGGCTACCATGCCTTTGTGCTGCACTATGCGCGCGAGGCCGGCAGAACCCGGCACGAAAGCCTGATTCCGCTAGTGACACTGCGCGCCATCGGCATTTTTGGCCAGTTGCTCAAGTGGCGTGCGATTCGCTATATGCCCGCGGGCGAGAAACTCTGGCTGCGCCTGCACAACCTGTACAGCATTGCCGAAGCTGAAGACTTCCATCAAAAGGTCCAGCGCGCCTACCCGAATCATGCCGCCGAATCCAGCTGCGAAACGGCCTATCTGCATATTCTGATGCTGAACCTGGCCGACTCCGGCACGCTCTATCCCAAACAGCTGGACCTGCTCGATCAATGGCTCGCCAACTGGCACCGGCCGCTTCAACTGAACGCCCGCCTGGACATCAACGTCCACAACTTCGCCATTGACCTGTCGGCTGATCACGGCCCGCGCCGCGTGCGCAAGCCCAACACCGACAAGCCCATGCGTTTCTGGGCCACAGCCGATTTGCTAAGCAAGCTTGAACGCTTGCAAGAGGCCCTGCGTGAGGGCAGTTCCCCTGCGGAACTGGGCCTGACCGAAAATGCCCGCACAGCCGAAACCCTCGACATGCTGGCCCACCTGCATCGGCAGTGGTCCCCCCTCGCCACCCGCGAGCAGCGCCGCGCGCCGCGCGCCTCCATCAAGCGCCTGGCCGATGTGGCACACGGCCTCAGTGCCGTCATCAACCAGATCAAGATGCCCGATTCAGCTGAAACCGCGTCGGTCTACAACGGCAATCTGGACAAGGCCGAGATCGACGACGTGCAAATATACGGCTACATCACCGATCACACGCGTGAACGCGTTTCGCAAATGAAGCCCCTGCCTCACCGGAACTCGCATGAAGTCGAGCGCTGGGTAATGCAGGATGAAAGCGCGTGCGGCTTTGGCGCGGTGGTTGAATCCAGTGACAAGGACTGGCTGCGCGTGGGTGCGCTGACCAGCGTCAAGTCGCACGATGCGCCCGAATGGACGCTCGGCATCGTGCGCCGCTTGTCACGCGTGAATGACGACACCAGTTCGGTCGGCATCGAAACCCTGCCTGAAACCCCGCTGCTGGCCATGCTGTACGAGACCGCCACGTCTGGCTACACGGTCGATGGCTTCGACAACAGCAGCGGGGGGCAGCCTCATGCCAGCTTATGGCTGGAGGACAAGAGTGGCGCAGTGAGCGTGATCATCGACCCGATTGCCTATATGCCCCACAGAGTATTTAGGGTGCGCGGCGTACCAGGCCATGAACTGATTGCCCTGAGCGACCCGATCGAGCGCTCGGAAGGCTGGATGCGTGTGGCGACCAAACCGGTCAGTGACTGACGTTCAGTCTGCATTGAATCAAACTGCAGCAAAAGCTGCGTCGAAACGACCGTCCCGGCTTTACTTTCGACGGGTCTCTGGCACAATCGCCGAAAAACCGACACGCGCATAATCATTCCCCTCCGTGAATGGAACTGTCGCGGTTGGGGCATGAATGCCCCAAAGCGGTACCACTCGACCCTGGAGGACATGTGGCCCAAACCAACAAGCCCAGCTTGCTGATCGTTGATGACGATCCGCTGATTTCCGATACGCTCAGCTACGTATTGAGCAAGGACTTCGATATCTCGGCTGCCGAATCCCGTGCCCAGGTCAAAAGCCTGCTGATGCAACTGGACGAACCCCCGCAACTGGCCCTGGTCGACCTGGGGCTGCCCCCGCTGCCGCACAAGCCCGACGAAGGGTTTGCCCTGATCGCCGACCTGCTGGGCATCTCGCCGAGCATCAAGATTCTGGTGCTGTCGGGCCAGAGCGACGAGGCCAATGCGCGCCATGCGCGCGCGCTGGGCGCAATCGATTTTGTCGCCAAGCCATGTGAGCCCGAGCGGCTAAAATCGCTGTTGTTCAACGCCTTGCTGGTTCAGGATGCGGAACGCAGCGCGGACAAGGTGCCCGCGCCTGCCAAGGATTCGGGCATCGTCGGGACCAGCCCGGCCATCGATAAGCTGCGCCAGCAGATCCAGCAATATGCCACCGCCCCTTTCCCGGTACTGATCGAAGGCGAGTCCGGCAGCGGCAAGGAGCGCGTTGCTTCCAGCCTGCACCACTTGTCACCGCGCGCTGCCAAGCCCTATCTGGCCCTGAACTGCGCAGCCATTTCGCCAACACTGGTCGAGCCCACCCTGTTCGGCTACGCCAAGGGTGCCTTCACCGGTGCCACCAGCGCCCGGGCAGGCTATTTTGAGGAAGCCGAGAATGGCACGCTGTTCCTCGACGAAATCGGCGAGCTTCCGCTTGAGTTGCAGGCCAAACTGCTGCGGGTGCTGGAAAATGGCGAATACCAGCGCGTCGGCGAAACCCAGCCGCGCTTTTCCAATGCTCGCGTGGTCACCGCCACCAACCGCGACCTGCGCGCCGAGATCAAGTCCGGCCACTTCCGGGCCGACCTCTACCACCGGCTGTCGGTCTTCTCCATTGCGGTCCCCCCGCTTCGTGAAATGGGCGGGGACAAACTGACCCTGCTCAACCACTTCCGCGATTTTTACGCGCGCGAAGCGAAGAGCCAGCCATTTTCGCTGGATGCCCGTGCGCAGCAGATGTGGGAGGACTACCACTTCCCCGGCAACGTGCGCGAACTGCGCAACATCGCCATCCGCCTGACGACCAAATACCCGGGCACAGAAGTCAACCCGCAGCAACTCGAAGACGAGCTCGACACCGACCAGGCCTATCCGCAGGAAATCCCGCTAGCCAATGATGGCAAGGCGCTGATCGAACTCGCACGCAAGCAGCTGCAGACGCTGGCCAACTTCAATCTCGACGTCACCCTGCGCCAATGGGAAAAAGCCTACGTCGAAGCCGCGCTCAACATGACCCACGGCAACCTGTCGCAGGCGGCCAAGCTGCTGGGGATCAACCGCACTACGCTGTACAGCCGGATGCAGACCTACGGCACCGAATAAACCGCCGTGTATTTTGACTATTTCGGTTTAAAAGAAGCGCCCTTCCGCATCACGCCGAATACCGAATACTGGTACGCCGGTGGATTGCGGGGGGAAATGTTGTCGGCGCTGCTCTATGCCATCGACCAGGGCGAAGGCATCATCAAGGTGGTCGGCGAAGTCGGCAGCGGCAAAACCATGCTGTGCCGCAAGCTGATCGCCCACCTGCCCGACACCATCGACAGCGTCTATCTCGGCAATCCGACCTTGCAACCCGACGACATGCTGGCTGCGATCCTAGCCGATCTGGGCATCGACTGCCCCGAACAGGGCCGGCAGGCGCGGCTGGCCCAGATCAATACCACCCTGCTGGGCCGCCACGAGGCAGGACGGCGGGTGGTGGTGTTTGTCGAGGAAGCACAAGGCATCTCGCTCGACAACCTCGAATTCCTGCGCCTGCTGACCAATCTCGAAACCGCCACCGACAAGCTCCTGCAGATCGTGATGTTTGGCCAGCCTGAACTCGACACGCATCTGGCCGACCCCAGCATCCGCCAGATGAAGGACCGCATCACCCTGAACCTCAACCTGTCGCCACTGACCGAAGCCGAGGTCGCCGCCTATCTGCATACGCGGCTTGCCGTGGCAGGTTATCGCGGGCCCGATCTGTTTTCCCCGGCGCTCATCACACACTTGACGCAGGTTTCCGGTGGACTGTCGCGCCGCATCAACGTGCTGGCCGACAAAACCCTGCTCGCCGCCTACGCCGGGCAAACCCACACGCTGACCCAGGATCATCTCGATGCCGCAGCCGGCGATGCGGAGTTGCATTCCCCGCCCCGCCAGACTGGGCGCCCGGGACTGCGCCGCTGGGCCTGGCTGAGCGCGGGGCTGGCTGCCGCGCTGGGCCTGCTGGCGTTCGTCGCCTGGCAAGGCCTGTCACAGACGCAGCAACCCGTTCAGGCCGCCCAATCCAATCGTCCGCCTGCCACACCCCCTGCCGCCTTGCCGGCTACGCCACCTGCCATCCCGGCAGCCACGCCAGCAGCCCCGGCTGCTGCCGCTCCAACTGTCCCGATGGCCGAACTGGCTCAGAAAACCCAGCGCTGGCTGGCTGCGGCAACACCCGACACCCATGTGATTCAGGTCGCCTCGGCTAAAGAACCCGGCGAGGCAGCCGTATTATTGGGGGGCCTGGACGCCGCCACCCCGCAACCGGTTCGGGTGTTGCACGGACTGAGTCGAGGCGCACCTGCCTGGATGATCCTGGCGGGCGAGTATCCCGACCGGGACACGGCCATGGCAGCCCTGCGCACGCTGCCCGCCTCGCTACCCGGCTCACCGTTTATGCGCTCGGTTGGCAAAATGCGCACTGTAGTCTTACCGCCTGGATGATGATGAATGCTCTGTTGAAACGCGCTGGATGGAAACGCCCGATCTCGACAGGGCTGCTGCCCGGCCTGCTCCTGCTTGGGGGCTGCGTGCCGCCGCAGGCGTTCGACACATCGCCCGGCCACATCACCCAACCCACCCAGTCCGCCGCTCCTGACACCCCGCCGCCTGCTCCGGTTCGGGCTGCGCCGATGCTGGCGCCCCCCAAGGCGAGTGCGCCGGTGCCAACCTACACCGTGGTCGTCAACGACGTGCCGGTCAAGGAACTGCTGTTCTCCATCGCGCGCGACACCCAATACAACATCGACCTGCATCCGGGCATCAGCGGACGCGTCTCGCTCAACGCCGTGCAGGAACCCCTGCCTGCCATTCTTGAGCGCATCGCCCGGCAGGCGAATCTGCGCTACGAAATGAACGGCCGCACCGTCTCGGTCATGCCCGATTCGCCCTTTGTGAAAACCTACACGGTCAACTACGTGAACGTGGCGCGCAACACCACCTCCAGTGTTGGCGTGGCCGCGCAGATCGCCAGCACCGGCGGCGGGGTGGGCACGAGCGGCAGCAATACAACCGCCGCGGGCAACTCCTCCAACACCACTGTTTCCAGCCAGTCCAACAATGACCTGTGGACCGTGCTGGCCGACAACATCCGCACCATCCTCGCCGGCACGCGCGCCGTCACCCAAAGCAACGAAGAACGCGCCGCCCGGCTGGATGCGGAAAAAGTGGCGCGCGCCGAGCGCGTCTCGCAGGCCGAAGCTGCCAGCAAGGCAGGCGCCGGCGCCGCCAATCTGTTCACCGCCGCCTTCGCCAACCAGCCGATTGGGGACGGCAAGTACGACGTCGCGGTCAACCCGATAGCCGGTACTGTCACCGTGCTGGGCACCGCCAGACAGCAGGAACAGGTGCAGCAGTATCTTGACCGCGTGATGCAGTCCGCCCAGCGTCAGGTGCTGATCGAGGCGACCATTGTTGAGGTTAGGCTCAAGGATCAGTA
>JAWOJD010000110.1:0-4836 GCA_046484355.1 Thiobacillus sp. | reverse complement strand
GGGTGTGCGCCGTGCAAAGGCGGCGCTTTTCCAGTGGGTGCAAGCCCCACCCGGCGAAATGCTCCAGCCGGAAGCAACCGGAGCAGCTATGGAGGTAACGAAATGGCTGAAGCCTTCGGATAGCGGGCCACAAAATTCGGTGGCAGCGCGAGTGTGCAGGCCGTAACGCGAGTGAACGCTGAGTAAGCCTCGAAAAAGACAATGCACAGGCCGACCCGACGACCCTTTCGGGGAAGGCTGACACGACTGGATGGATGAGCAAGGCAGTACCGCCAGTCGCTGTGCCGGGGTAGTGGCGACAGCATGTACACAAGGAAAGCGCACGCAACACGGGAAGCCCCAAGGCGTGGTCAGGGATGGCCAACCAAACGCTCGTGAGAGATGGTTCGGGCGCCCTGGGGTGGCGGAGAGGCCCGTAGTACCGTGGAATCCGGGTAATGCCGGTGGAGGGAAGGGGCCTTGGTTCAAGACAGACGCAAGAAGTAGGGAAGGACAGGAGATTGGGCAACCTATCAACTCCGATCAGTGTTCAGAAACTGCAGATGGCGTTACACGCGAAAGCGAAGACAGAAGCCGGCTATCGCTTCTACGCCCTGTATGACAAGATTTACCGGGAAGACATCCTGGTTCATGCATATGCTCAGTGCCGCTCCAACAAGGGCGCACCGGGTGTGGACCGGCAGGACTTCGCGGACGTCGAAGCGTATGGGGTGCAGCGGTGGCTGGACGAACTGGCGCTTGCGCTCAGAAATGAAGACTACCGACCTGATCCTATCAGGAGAGTGTTCATCCCGAAGGCCAATGGCAAACTTCGGCCGCTGGGTATCTCAACCTTGCGGGATCGGGTCTGCATGACAGCAGCGATGCTGGTGCTCGAACCGATCTTCGAAGCCGACCTTCCCCCCGAGCAGTACGCCTACCGGCCGGGCCGCAATGCCCAGCAGGCGGCAGGGGAAGTTAAAGACCGACTGTATCTTGGTCACACGGACGTCGTCGATGCCGACCTTGCGGACTATTTCGGCAGCATCCCGCACCCCGAACTGATGCGGTCGCTCGCGCGGCGCATCGTGGATCGGCGTGTGCTGCATCTCATCAAGATGTGGCTGGAATGTTCTGTCGAAGAGACTGACCGACGAGGACGGAAGACACGAAGCACCGAAGCCAAGGACAGCGGGCGCGGCATCCCGCAAGGCTCGCCGATCTCGCCGCTGCTGTCGAATCTGTACATGCGGCGGTTTGTGCTGGCGTGGAAGAAACTCGGGCTGGAGCGACGTCTTGGCAGTCGAATCGTCACCTATGCCGACGACCTCGTAATTCTGTGCAAACCCGGCAAGGCGGAAGAAGCCTTGCAGTGGATGCGTACGATCATGGGCAAGCTGAAGCTGACGGTGAACGAGGAGAAGACACGCATCTGCAAGGTTCCGGCGGGCGAGTTTGACTTTCTGGGTTACACCTTCGGAAGGCGATACTCGGCGCAGACAGGGAAGGCTCGCATTGCCCTGTGGCCGTCGAAGAAAAGTATCCGGCGCATGGTCGAGAAGGTCCATGAGCTGACCGGTCTGAAGACAGGGTGGCAAGAGACCACGGAGCTGGTGGGCAAGTTGAACCGCACGCTGCGCGGCTGGGCGAACTACTTTAGTGTAGGGACCGTCAGCCGGGCGTATCGGGCGCTCGACAGTTACACAGCGACGCGGTTGCGCCGGTGGTTGCGCAACAAATACAAGCTCAGACGAAGCAAAGGCGGGATCTATCCACTCTCGCACCTTTACGGGTACTTTGGTCTTGTCAGCCTGGGCGGGCGCAACAAGTCGTGGGCGAAGGCGTGACGTCTTGTCCGAGAGCCGGATGCGGGAAATCTGCATGTCCGGTTCGATGAGGGGGATGTGGAAACGGGGTTAAGGCCAGGTTACTTGGGCACCGCCAGACGAAAGGGGCGGAAACAGACAAACCAAACCTACGGCTACCGCGCCACATCTCTACTCTACCGATGAGCGGGCCGAAGGTCGGCAAAGTCGATTGGCAGGTTCTTGATCAGTTACCAGCCATTCACGGCATCCAGTTCTTCTGTGCCGCTATGACCGCAGGTACTCATTGTTCATCCTCGAGGTTGTACGCAGGCAATGTGCTGAGCCGTCCGTCTTCAACTGGGCCGCCCACCGTGAAGTGGTAGAAACTCTGCCACTCGCGTGAAGCGATGCCGAAAGCCGCATGGACTGGATCGTCAAAGTAGCAGCCGATCCCGGTGGCGCGGATGCCTGCCTCTTCGGCCTCCAGATAAAGTAGCTGGCCCACCATGCCTGCCTCCCAGAACAGGTTGCGGTAGAACGGGGCGCCGTAGCTGGCCAGGCTGTCCATGTACTCGGCGATCATGGCCACGCTGAAGGCGCCCTCGCCGGCGATGTCCTGGCCACAGGAGACGGTGATCGCCAGCGCCCGGCAGTTCCCCTCCTTGAGGAGGTACAAGGGGAGCCCGGGCGGGCAATCGGGCACGCGCTGCCAACAAAATTCTGAACCCATCACTCGCTTGAGAATTTCGATCTTGTCCGGATCTCGGACGAGCGCATAGAGGCCAGGTACCAAGCCGTCGACGCGGTGAACGAAGAGCCCGAGGTGGATGCGTGGTCGCCAGGGAATTGCGTCCCAAGGCATCCCTTGCCGCTCATGTGTTGGAATCAACCGGGCGAGCATACGAAAGAATACGGCGCGCGAGATCGATGTTGAGCCATCCATCGCTACCGCGCTGCGGCGGCCAAGAATGGCCTTCTCTGCGCTGAGCAGACCCTGACGGACAGGTGTCCCGAAAAGTTCATCTTCCGAAGGAAAGCCGGAGAAGTCTTCCTTGATGGGCGTGCTATCTCCGCGTCGCGTCGCCTGCGCAACCTCGTCGATCACGGGCCAAGCGACGCCGTGTTCTGGGCTAAGCGTGCTTGCCATGCCCTGCCACAACACGCCAGCTTTGTAGGCCATCAGCGGCTTCGAGTCGGTCGCATGCGGCATCGAGCTCGGTGTAATCAACACGAGCAGCTCAGCTTCCTCACGCTCCGACCCCGTAAAGTCTTCATCGCGGTCCAGCCCCAGCAAACTGGAGAGAGTGCTATTGCTCACGCCATCGAGGAGCATCAGTCTCCAGCCGAGCGCCGCTGCCGCGATACGCAGGCAGGCCAGCGCGTGTCCGACATCGTGCTGGCAATAGCGGAACGCACGCTCGCCGTACTTCCAGGCTTCTCGCCAATGCACCGACGACAGACCCACGAGGAAGGAGCCATCAGGAAAAGCCCCAACCAGCTCGGTCCACCGCTCCGCGTCGAGCGCTGCTCGTCGTTCAAGCGCGTGTTCCTTCGGCGCGTAGTGGTACACGGCGGCGGTTTCGCCGATCTGATCGACCGCAGGCAGCAGGGCATAGCCTTCGGTCGGATGAAGATTCCCGCTCGAAGGATTTGCGCGCAATGGCCACTTGGTCTCGCCCACTTGCTTCCATGCCGTCAGTGAGAGTGCGTAGCGAAAAAACAGCGAGACCGACTCCAGCGACAGTGGCGCTGGCGGCACGGTCGCACTCGCATAGAGTTGCCAATAGGGCAGTGGGCAACCCGCTTTGGGCAGAGGGAGACGAACCAGGTCCGCTCCCGGGTAGCGCCGAAACGGATCGGGCTGTGTCGCCCAGTCCATGTAACCGAGTGCGGTGGCGTAGCGATGGAAGTGGTGCTTGGTCCGCTCGTGGTAAGCGACGACCACCATTTCCGGCGATGACGCTCCCTCAAAAAGGTCGGCTCGTTTCGGCGCAGTTGGCTCCGCCGATAAGGCCGAAAGACGATGGGATGTCATGGCAATCTTAGTCATGCTGTGCCGTAATCAAGGAGCTTCTTCGCACTCGTCAGCGGCGCGTCGCAGCTACGGTTCGTGAAGTGGAATAGGCGCCGGGGTCGGTTACTTCTTAGGATTGGGTCTCCGGGCCAGCCTGACAGCGGCCGCCACAGGCGCAAAGTAGATCGCAGGGCCTTCCCTGACGGCAACGAGCACCTCCTGGAAAAATGCTCTCATGTCGAACTCCTCCATACGTGCTGTGACTTGATTGTAGCCCGTTCGACGGACCCTATAATGCCTTCAACGCCACGGAGTGGGGGTCAACAATATGAAGCATCTACAGGCAGTACTCGTGCTTGCGCTCCTTATAGCCAGCAAGCGCTACCGCCAGCGCTGGCAGCACACGATCGACCAGGTCGACGCGTCGCTCGACGCCATTGCAGCCAGCAGGCGACGGATCGATGCCATGGAGAACGGTGGCCCGCCAAAAGTCAGGGTAGTTTGACGCTGCGCGTGCCCCGTTCTGCCAGCCTGTGTATTCTGCTCAAACCCGCCACCGCTAATGCTGCCATTACCGCCACCAGGTATGCGTCCAAAGGCGCCAGGAAAAATGTTGCAGGCCGCCAACAGCTTAAAACACCCTTTGCGGTCATTCAGGCCAGTGGAGCAAAACGTCCGTTTTTCGGTGCCAAAGGCGCCGTTGGAGTACTGCGCCACCTAGGTCAGCTATGCACTTGCACACCGGCCATTGGCTAGAAATGCCGCTGAATGGCAACTTTTAACTTCGGCGAATGCGTACTCCCGACCCGTTGCGGTCAGTGAGGTTTGAAATACGACCGGCAGCTACCGCCTAATTGCGGTCATAATTTAATGAGGGGTATGGGGCAGCTAAACGTACTTGAACTGCCGTTCTTCAGTTTGTTGCAAACTGTGAATTACTGTTACCTCATGTAGTAGTGGTGGCGCAGTTTTCCACCGAACTACTTGCTAGTTGGGGCCGGTGAGCAAATCTGCAGTCTTCTGAAGGTGTTCCAC
>JAWOJD010000081.1:0-9298 GCA_046484355.1 Thiobacillus sp. | reverse complement strand
TTCGCCATCTTCTGGCACTTCACCACGGGTGAGTGGAAGCAGTACATCCCGACCTTCCAGAAGATCGACGCGATGATCAAGTACTACGCGGTCGGCATCTTCACCCACGCGCCGCATCCGTTCAAGGCGACCACGCTGAAGAAGCACAACCCGCTGCAACGGCTGGCCTATCTGGGCGTGATGCTGTTCATCGGCCCGCTGATCTGGTTCACCGGCTGGTTCTACATCTTCTACGACAAGTGGGCGGCATGGGGCTGGGATCAGTACCTGTCGCTGGAGTGGGTGGCGTTCTTCCACACGGTGGCGGCGTTCATGATGCTGATCTTCCTGATTGCCCACGTCTACCTCACCACCGCAGGCCATACCCCCACTTCGCATATCAAGGCGATGGTCACGGGATGGGAGGAAGTGGATTAAGGGCAGGCGTCTGCTCCCCTCGAACGGCGCGAGAGATCGCGCCGTTCTTATTTGCCGGACTTGCCTGCGACGTCTTTCAGGAAAGGCGCGTATTCCAGCCAGCGGTCAATTGGCCCGACGTGCGAAAAAACCACCACGCCGTGTTTGTCGAGCACAAAGGTGGTGGGAAACGCCTTGGCCAGTTGACGGTCGTGCATGACGCCGCCGTCGGCAAGCGGGAACTCGCCCTTTTCTACCGTCGACTCGCCGCCGAAGTAGATCGGCATGCCGATGCGCTTGCTACGGGTCCAGCGGCGCGCATCCGCGAGCGATTCCCGTACCGGCAACAATACGAACGCCACGTCCTTTGTTTTCTTGAAAGAAGCATAGAGTTTCTGTAAATCCGGCATCTCACGCTGACAGGGCGGGCACCAGGAGCCCCAGAAATGCAGAACGACCACTTTGCCGCGCAGGTCTGACAAACGGGTCGGTCTGCCCGCAGGCGTGGTCATCGTCAGGTTGGGGAACCGTTGCCCGGGAAGGACCCCGACCGGCGCCTTGCCGGCCTGCCGAGCAGTCAGGTAGGGGCCCCAGGAAAGCGGCCACGACTTGGCGTCGAACACGATCCTGTCGTTGAGGGCATAGGGCACGCACCGTTGCCGGGTCATGCCCTGGCAGCCTTTCAGCGCAGCGTTCAGAGCAATCTGATCGGTGGCCATGTCGGCATGCCAGACCCAGGTGCCCCCTGGGGCAATGACGAATGCCCGCGGGTCGGCTGCCTGACGATAGGCCTCGAAGGCGGCACGCCCCCGGGCGTCCAGATGGGGTGGCGTCTGCGTGGTGCTGGCAGCGCCCGCAGGTGTGCATACGGCCAGGCCCAAGGCAAGTAACAGGCTTATTTGTCGGGTGTGCTGCATGGTGAATTCCGATATCAGTAAAAACGGGCGTGTGTCACCGGGTTTGAGGCCGCCGGTCAATCAGGGTTCAATCGAATGCCATCCACGGACCGCATCGAGCTCAGCGCGGGACGCTGGCGTAACCCATGTAACGCTTGATGAGGGCGACGCGGCGCTGGTAGCTACGGGAGCCACGGTTGTTCTCGTACCAGCGTGGATTGGGCACCATCGCGGCCATGCGGGCGGCCTGGTCACGGCTGAGATTGGCGGCAGAGGTTTTGTAATAGCGGCGGGCGGCGGCTTCGGCGCCATAGATGCCGTTGCCCCACTCGATGACGTTGAGGTACACCTCGAGGATGCGGCGCTTGCTCCAGGTGGCTTCGATCATCAGGGTGATGATGGCTTCCTGGCCCTTGCGGATGAAGCTGCGCTGGCCGGAGAGGAACAGGTTCTTGGCGAGTTGCTGGCTGATGGTGGAGCCGCCGGCGACCAGCTTGCCTTTTTTCAGGTTCTTCTTGACCGCAGCCTCGATGCCTTCGACGTCGAAACCTTCGTGATGCAGAAACTTGCCATCTTCGGCGGCGACGATGGCACGCTTCAGGTTGATGGAAATGCGGTCGTACGGCACCCATTTATGGCGCAGCTCGGCGCCGGGCTTTTTTTCCTGCTGGCGTTCCAGCCCCGCCGCCATGAAGGCGGTCGACCTGGGGTTGTGATCGATCCACCACAGAACATGCGCAAAGATCCACAACTGGTACAGCACCACCAGTGTAATTGCCGCTGCGACGGCCTTGCCGACCCAGCCCATCAAGCTGCGGATCATGATGCGCGGAGTGCCGCTATCACGGCGGCGGTGTCGGGGCGGACGCCGCGCCACAGGGCGAAGGCTTCCGCGGCCTGTTCGACCAGCATGCCAAGTCCGTCGGCGGTGGCAGCGCCATGTTGGTGAGCAAAATTGAGGAAAGGCGTCTCGCGCCCGTACATCATGTCGTAGGCCAGGGTATTCGCAGTGAAGATGCTTGCCGACAGCGGCGGCAATTCGCCCGCCAGGCTGGCGGTGGTGGCGTTGATGACGACATCGAAGGGTGTGTCGGCGGCGTCGAAACCGCAGGCGGCAACGCCGTGGCCGAAAAGATCAGCCAGTTCCTGCGCACGGCTGACGGTGCGGTTGGCGATCACGAGCGCGGCAGGCTGCTGTTCGAGCAGCGACTCGATCACGCCGCGCGCCGCGCCGCCTGCGCCCAGCAGCAAAATGCGCTTGCCGGCGAGCGCGCAGTGCAGGTTACGGGTGAGATCGGCCAGCAGACCGGCGCCGTCGGTGTTGTCGCCGAGAATGCCATCCGCTTCGAAACTGAGCGTGTTGACCGCGCCGGCCCGCTGCGCGCGCGGGGTCAGGCGGTTGGCCAGTTTGAAGGCCGCTTCCTTGAACGGCACGGTAACATTGGCGCCACGCCCGCCTGCCGCCACGAATTGCGCCACGCTCGATGCAAACCCGTCGAGCGGCGCAAGCATGGCGTCATAGCGCATGTTCTGCCCGGTCTGGCGAGCAAACGCGGCGTGAATCTGGGGAGATTTGGAGTGGGCAATCGGGTGCCCGAAAACAGCGTATCGGTCGGTCATGGCAGCCGCTATTCTAGCGGCGAACCCGTGGCCTTGTGTGTCAGGTGTGGACCGGCCCGGGAAGATCAGGCTTGCCGCCACGGCAAGCCGTGAAATTTCCAGCCATTGAGCTCACTGCGGTGCCCCGTGGATGGATTCAACTCACCTTCGAAGCCTTCCAGCACGGTGTAGCAACTGCCCCGCCCGGCCTCGGCACACGCGGCGGCGGCCCGGGAAGCGCGCACCTGGTTGCGGCTGATGAACAGCAGCAGCGATTCGGGGTCGGTGTGCCGGGCAATCTGGGTGAGAAAATCCGGATTGGGCACCCAGCCGGGCCACGACTGCCACTCAACATGAACCGCACCGGGGATGACGCCGCTCAAATCGAGTTCTGCCCGCGAGCGCACATCGATCAGCCGTGCGCCGGGGGCGAGCTGTAAAAATTCATGTGCCTCGGGTGGCCGCATTCCACCCATGAAAGGCCAGCCATGGGCCTGGCTGCAGGCGTGCGCGGCATTGAGCAATTCTGTGAGACGTCCCATGATGGCTCCCTGGCAGATACCATTCAGTATATGAAACCCACTTGACGATTCAATGTGCACCAAAACAACGCGCCATGCATCCCGGATGCATCATTATGGTGCGCGATGGAAAACAAGTGCTCCCCTATCCCGTCGATTGAAGCTTGTGGCACAATGGTTTGAGCCCGATTTGGCGCATGGCACGCTTACTGCTAATAGGTCTTTCGTATGACGTTTCGGGTTGGACGTTCGTCCAGCCCGTCAGGTCGTTAAATTCATTTCATTTCATTTTAGTTGAGGAGATTCAGCATGGCCGTGGCCAATGTGATCAAGATGATTCAGGATGGCGAAGTCAAATTCGTCGATCTGCGTTTTACCGATACCCGCGGCAAGGAACAGCACGTTTCGATTCCTGCCCGCCTCGTGACCGAAGAATGGTTTGAAGACGGCCATCCTTTCGACGGCTCTTCAATCGCCGGCTGGAAGGGCATTCAGGCTTCTGACATGCTGTTGAAAGCCGATCCCGATTCGGCCTGGCTGGATCCCTTTTTCGACGAGCCTACCCTGATCCTGACCTGCGACGTGATCGAGCCGTCGGATGGCAAGGGGTACGAACGTGACCCGCGCTCGGTGGCCCGCCGCGCCGAAGCCTACCTGAAGTCGACCGGCATCGCCGATACCGCCTACTTCGGCCCCGAACCTGAATTCTTCATTTTTGATTCCATCACCTGGCACGACAACATGTCGGGCTGCGGCGTGCAGATCAATTCCGAAGAAGCGTCCTGGTCGTCGGCCGAAAAGTACGAAAACGGCAACACTGGCCACCGTCCCGGCGTCAAGGGGGGGTATTTCCCCGTGCCCCCGGTCGACAGCCTGCAGGACATCCGTGCCGCCATGGTGTTGGCGCTGGAAGAAGCCGGGATTCCGGTCGAAGTGTTCCACCATGAAGTCGCTACCGCCGGCCAGTGTGAAATCGGCACCCAGTTCAGTACCCTGACCAAGCGCGCCGACTGGACGCAGACGCTGAAGTACATCGTGCACAACGTCGCCCACGCCTACGGCAAGACCGCGACCTTCATGCCCAAGCCCATCGTCGGCGACAACGGTTCCGGCATGCACGTCCATATGTCGCTGTGGAAAGACGGCAAGAACCTGTTCGCGGGCAATGGTTATGCAGGCCTGTCCGAGCTGAGCCTGTATTACATTGGCGGCATCATCAAGCACGCAAAGGCGCTGAACGCGATCACCAACCCGTCGACCAACTCGTACAAGCGACTGGTTCCCGGCTTCGAAGCGCCCGTGATGCTGGCCTATTCGGCCCGTAACCGCTCGGCCTCGATCCGGATTCCGATCGCTGCCAGCGAAAAGGCGCGTCGTATCGAAACCCGTTTCCCCGATCCCATGGCCAATCCTTATCTGTGCTTTACAGCGCTGATGATGGCGGGTCTGGATGGCATCCAGAACAAGATCCACCCCGGCGATCCGTCGGACAAGGACTTGTATGACCTGCCGCCGGAAGAAGACGCCAAGGTGCCCAAGGTCTGCCACAGCCTGGACATGGCGCTGGACGAGCTCGACAAGGATCGCGAGTTCCTGACCCGTGGTGGCGTGTTCACCGACGACATGATCGATGCTTACATCGCGCTGAAGATGGAAGATGTCACCAAGTTCCGCATGACCACGCATCCGGCCGAGTTCGCGATGTATTACTCGCTGTAATCGCAACACACGCTCAAAAGGGGGGCAGCTTCGGCTGCCCCTTTTTTACATTCTTTGCCGCTTCAAGATCGCCGGACTTTGGCCGTTACCAAACGGGTACGCTACACTTGACGCCTATGTCCATCGCCCGCATTCCCTTCCTGCTGTGCCTGATTCTGGCTGCGCCTGCGCAGGCGGAAATCTATAAATACGTCGATGAGAACGGCCATGTGACCTTCACCGATGTGTACAAAAAGGGCGCCGCCCGCATTATTTTGCCTGGCGCCCCTGCGCCGCTTCCGCCCAGCAGCAAACCCTCGCGGCGGGCATCCTACAAGCCGAGTCCGGCGGACTTTCCACGGATCGATTCGGGGACGCAGAAACGCCGCGACGATATTCGCCGCCAGGTGCTCGAGGATGAAATCAATGGCGAGCGCCGCAATGCCGACGACGCACGCCGCCAGCTGGCATTGGGTGAGCGCCTGCAGCCCGGAGAGCGTGCCGTCGATGCGACCTATCTGAATCGGGTCAAGAAGCTTCAGGCCACGGTGCAGCAGCATGAACAGAACATCGTTTCGATTCAGCGTGAACTCGCCAATTTGAAGTGAGTGTCTCGTCCTTGCCTGGCGTGACTGACAGCATCTGCGCATGTCTGGGCGCCATGAACAGGGCCGGCTGACCAAGCTGTAATAAGAAGCTCAAACTTCAACAACCACGCTCCACTCGCAAGAAGCAGGCCGTGGTTGTCCCCGTGAAAGGGAGGCCGTGCTTGTAAAGCCAACAAGTTGGCAACAATCACGCACTAAAGAAGCTCAAGCTTCAACAACCACGCTCTGGCACAATCAATGCTTCTATAGTGTGTATGAGCACGATGCCGATCCCTTCCAGCGAATTTACCGGACTTGACTGTCTGTCCACTGCTGCCCTGGTGCTGGATGCGGACGACCGCGTGTATTACGTCAATCCGGCGGCCGAAACCCTGCTCGGGGTATCTGGAACCCTGCTGGCGGGCGACTATGGCGACCATGTGTTCGAGCGGAGCCCCGAGCTGCTGACTGCGATTCACACTGCGCGCAGCGAACAGGAAACCGTCATCGAGCATGAGCTCGACATGATTGTGAACGGCCACCCGCCGGTTCGCGTCGGATGCAACATTTCACCGCTGGACCAACCGCCAAACGCCGTGCTGATCGAAATGCGGACGGTCGATGCGCAGCTTCGGATCGCCCGTCTGGAGCAGGCACGGCTGCAACAGGAAGCCAACCGTGACCTGTTGCGCAATCTGGCGCATGAAATCAAGAATCCGCTCGGCGGCATCCGGGGCGCCGCCCAGTTGCTGGAGCATGAACTGCCCCGCGAATCGCTGCGCGAATACACGCAGGTAATCATCAAGGAATCGGATCGCCTGCAGTCGTTGATGGAACGGTTGCTGACGCCGCACCGCGCGCCCCGTTTTGGTGCAGTCAATATTCATGAAGTGCTGGAACGGGTCCGCAGCCTGATTCTGGCTGAGACGCCCAGCGTGACGCTCCGGCGGGACTATGACATCAGCCTGCCCGAAATCCGGGCAGACGCCGAGCAACTGATCCAGGCGACGCTCAACATCGCGCGCAATGCGGTGCAGGCGATGCATGGACAGGGCGAACTCACATTCAAATCCCGGGTGGCGCGCCAGATCGCGCTGGGAAGCCGACGCTACCTGCTGGGCATGCGCGTCGAGATCATCGACAACGGCCCGGGCGTACCTGACGAGATTCGCGAACAGATTTTTTATCCGCTGGTGTCCGGCCGCGAGGGGGGCAGCGGCCTGGGGCTGGCGGTGGCGCAAACCTTGATCGCGCAGAATCACGGCACCATCGACTGCGACAGCCAGCCCGGCTTGACCGTGTTTTCCATCTTTCTCCCCTTCCACTCCTGAAAATCATGAGCAAACCAAGCTGTGTCTGGATTATCGACGACGACCGTTCCATCCGCTGGGTGCTTGAAAAAGCTCTGCTGCGCGACGATATCCCGTGCATGACCTTCAGTTCGGCGAGCGATGCGCTGCGCGAACTGGAGCGCAGCCAGCCCGCCGCAGTGTTGTCCGATATCCGCATGCCGGGGGTGAGCGGCCTGGAATTGCTGCAAGGACTGAAGGAGCGCCTGCCCAAGGTGCCGGTCATCATCATGACCGCGTATTCGGATCTCGACAGCGCGGTGGCGGCGTTTCAGGGAGGTGCGTTCGAATATCTGCCCAAGCCTTTCGACGTCGACCAGGCGCTCGAGCTGGTCCATCGTGCGTTGGCGGAAAACGCCAGCCGCGATGTCGTCCCCAGCAGCGATGCGCCGGTGCCGGAAATCCTCGGACAAGCGCCCGCCATGCAGGAAGTGTTTCGCGCCATCGGGCGGCTCGCGCAGTCGCATGCCACCGTGCTGATCACCGGTGAATCCGGCAGCGGCAAGGAACTGGTGGCGCGCGCGCTGCACCGCCACGGCCCACGGGGCAGCGGGCCGTTCATCGCGCTGAACACCGCGGCCATTCCCCGCGACTTGCTCGAATCCGAACTGTTCGGCCACGAGCGCGGCGCCTTTACCGGCGCGGCGGCACAGCGGCGCGGTCGCTTCGAGCAGGCCGACGGCGGGACGCTGTTTCTGGACGAGATTGGCGACATGCCGGCCGAGTTGCAAACGCGCTTGCTGCGGGTGCTTTCCGACGGCCAGTTTTACCGGGTCGGCGGGCATACGCCGATCAAGGTCAACGTCCGGGTGATCGCCGCCACTCACCAGGATCTGGAAGTTCGGGTGCGCGAAGGCCTGTTCCGCGAGGATCTGTTCCACCGACTGAACGTCATTCGTCTGCGCCTGCCGCCGCTACGCGAGCGGCCCGAGGATATCCCGCTGCTGGTCCGCCATTTCATGCAGAAAAGCGCGCGCGAACTGGGAATGGAGGCTAAGGGCGTGTCGGATGACGCACTCAAAACGCTGGTTGGCCTGCCGTGGAGCGGCAATGTGCGCCAACTTGAAAACGTCAGCCATTATTTGACCGTGATGGCGCCGGGCCAGGTCGTCGAGGTGGGCGACCTGCCGGCCGACTTGATGCAGGGTTCGGTCGAATCAGCCGGTGGCAACTGGTTGCAGGGGCTGGCCGCCGAAGCCAGCGCGCGGCTGGCGCGCGGTGAAGCTGCGATTCTTGACGAACTGACGCAGGCCTACGAAAAAACCTTGATCGAAGTGGCGCTGCGCCACACCGGCGGGCGCCGCATCGAAGCGGCCAACTTGCTGGGGTGGGGCCGCAACACACTGACGCGCAAGATTCACGAGTTGGGCATGGATGCCGAGGAGAGCGCGAACGAGGCCAAATAAGCGCGCGTGCAAACTTGAGGATGTAAAAAAAGCCGACGCAATGCCGGCTTTTTCAGGTTCGCTACGCGCAATCAGGCCGCTTGCGACTCTTCCAGCAATTTCTGGATTTCGCCCTTCTGGTACATCTCGATCATGATGTCGGACCCGCCGATCAGCTCGCCCTTGACGTACAGCTGAGGGAAAGTCGGCCAGTTGGCGTAGAACTTCAGGTTTTCAAAAATTTCCGGGTCGGCCAGCACGTTGACCGCCAGAAAATCGTTGACGCCGCAGGCCTGCAGCACCTGAGCCGCGCGGGAAGAAAAGCCGCACTGCGGGAACTGGGGCGTGCCCTTCATGTACAGCACGACAGTGTTGGTGGTGACTTGGTCACGGATGCGATCGAGTGGGGTCATGGTGAGCTCCTGGCTAATACTTGAGTGGAATGCTCGGGTATTATACCTGCGTTCCGGTCTTCGTCAAGCCGTCTTGGGTGTGTTGTTGTCCTGATAGGGGCTGATGAAGGCTTTGTGGAACAGGGGTGGGATCAATAGATACTCAGGCTTGCTGGCATGGCGAGTCGTTTAGTCGGATTGACTTGTGTTGGCCAAATGATCGAATGCTTCGATGGCCTCCTGCAATTGGCTGTACTGGAAATCGTAGCAAGTTGTCTGCTCGATGAGTGCGGAACCAACCCTAAAACCGTCTGCGCCAAGCTGTTTGTAGTTGAGAGCGTGATGAGACAGGGACAAAAATGCGGGTTCCTTTGTGCGAGGCGTCAGGGTCATCTTCGCGCCGGCCTCCCATCGAGGGAAAATGACCCAGCCGGGCTTTGCTGATTCGTGCTGACGCCGCACACTTTCGCGCGGT
>JAWOJD010000014.1:0-46640 GCA_046484355.1 Thiobacillus sp. | reverse complement strand
GCCCTACCTGTTTGACCCCGCCATCAACCTGCTGTCGTTCCTGTTTTCCGCTGCCATCGGGGTGATATTCGGCTATTTCCCGGCACGTCGGGCGGCCGGCCTTAACCCGATCGATGCCCTGAGACACGAGTGATTTCGATCTTTGCTTTTTTGATCGGGCTTATCGAATGCTTGGAAGGAAATAGAACCCGGTAGGAATGCCACTTTGTCTTTCAGGGAAAGTCACGGAGCCAATTCAGGGACCACTTCCTGCACCAGCACCCACGGCGCCACCACCACCGCCCAGAACATCGGCTTGCGTGCATTCCAGTCCTCGGCGTCTGGCATGTCGGCGCGCGTAATGCGGCCGTCTGCCAGCCACGCCTGAACGATGTCCGTCTTGTTCTCGGCAACGTGTAGCGCAGCGTTGACCAGGTCGGTGCCGATTGCAACCTTGATCACGTCGCCGCGCGCGAAGTGGCGTTCAAGTTCGGACCACTGCAGCTGGGCCGTTTCGAGATTGAGCTTGGCGAGGAGGATGTCGCTGGGTGAAGTCATTTCAGATACACGTTACGATTTTCATTGTCAGGAGGCATGGAGCCGGGTCAGCGCGACTTGCCACCGCCGCGACGCTGGCTGAGCGGATGCTTGGGCACTTGCGGCGGACGGCCGCGGTTGGGGGGCGTGGGTTTGCCAGCGCCGGGTTTTGTCGCGCCCGCTTTGGTTTGAGCGGGCTTGGTGGGCGCAGGTTTACCTGTCCCGGCCTTGGCCGCATGCGGTTTGGCTGAACCGGGTTTCCCTGAAGCTGGCTTGCTGCGGCCGCCTTCAGCGCGTGGGGTGCGCGTGCCTTCCGGTTGCTTGCCGGTGCCGGCAGGCTGGAACAGCGGGATCAGGTGCTTCTTGCTGTTGCCGATCAGGTCTTCTCGGCCCATTTCCTTCAAGGCTTTGCGCAACAGCGGCCAGTTGTCCGGGTCGTGATAGCGCAAAAAGGCCTTGTGGAGGCGGCGCGTGCGACCCTGTCGCACTACCGGAACGCTTTCCGCCTTGCCGCCGAGCACTTTCTTCAGGGGGTTTTTTTCGGTGTGGTACATCGTCGTTGCCAGCGCCATTGGCGTGGGCAGGAAGGTCTGCACCTGATCGAGTCGGAAGTCGTTTTTCTTCAGCCACAGCGCGAGGTTCAGCATGTCCTCGTCGGTGGTGCCGGGGTGCGCCGCGATGAAGTAGGGAATCAGGTACTGCTTCTTGCCGGCGGCCTTCGACGCGGTCTCGAACATCTCTTTGAAGCGGTCGTAGGCGCCCATGCCGGGCTTCATCATTTTCGACAGCGGGCCGGCCTCGGTGTGCTCGGGCGCGATCTTCAGATAGCCGCCGACGTGGTGCTGCACCAGTTCCTTGACGTATTCCGGAGAACGCACCGCGAGGTCGTAACGCAACCCCGAACTGATGAGGATTTTCTTCACGCCGGGCAGTGCGCGGGCACGGCGATACATGTGGATCAGCGGCGTGTGGTCGGTGTTGAGGTTGTCGCAGATGTCGGGGAACACACAGCTCAAGCGGCGGCATGCCTTCTCGATCTTCTCCGACTTGCACGCCATGCGGTACATGTTGGCGGTCGGCCCGCCGAGGTCGGAAATGACGCCAGTGAAGCCGGGCGTCTTGTCGCGGATGGCTTCGATTTCCTTGATCACCGAATCCTCGGAACGGCTCTGGATGATGCGGCCCTCGTGCTCCGTGATCGAGCAGAAGGTGCAGCCGCCGAAGCAGCCGCGCATGATGTTGACCGAGAAACGGATCATCTCCCACGCCGGGATTTTGGCGTCGCCATAACTCGGGTGCGGCGCGCGTGCATAAGGCAGGTCGTAGACCGCGTCCATTTCCGGCGTGGTGAGCGGGATCGGTGGCGGATTCAGCCAGACGTCGCGCTCGCCATGAGCCTGTCGCATGGCACGTGCGTTGCCGGGGTTGGATTCGAGGTGGAACACGCGCGAGGCGTGCGCATAGAACGCCGGGTTGTTCCTGACCTGGTCGTAGTCGGGCAGGCGAATCACGGTGTGTTCGCGCACCGCCTGTTTGGCCGCCAGACGCTCTGCTTTGGGAATGAGCCGGACCGGTGCCGTGCCTGCAGGCGTTTGCGGCGTTGGCGTGCTCGGTGACATGGCGTAGGGATCGACGTGCGCGTCGATGGCGCCGGGGGTGTCGAGCTCGGTTGACAGCACCTCGATCCAGTTGGAGCCGCCATCAATGGCCGCCCCTGGCGTGGGGGGCTTCCAATCGCGCGCGACCATGAAAGCCGTGCCGCGCACGTCGCGTATGTCGCTGATCTGTTCGCCCTTGGCGAGGCGATAGGTGACGTCGAGCAGCGCGCGCTCGGCATTGCCGAAGATCAGCAGGTCTGCCTTGGAGTCCGGCAGCACCGAGCGGCGCACAGTGTCCGACCAGTAGTCGTAATGCGCGATGCGGCGCAGGCTGGCCTCGATTGAGCCGATGATCACCGGCGTGCCGGGGAAGGCTTCGCGGCAGCGCTGGGCGTAGACCGTAACCGCGCGATCGGGACGCTTGTTCGGTTCGGCGTTGGGCGTGTAGGCGTCGTCGGAGCGAATCTTGCGATCGGAAGTGTAGCGGTTGACCATCGAATCCATGTTGCCCGCGGTGACGCCGAAATAAAGCGTCGGCTGGCCGAGCGCGCGAAAAGGATCGGCCGAGTGCCAGTCGGGCTGGCTGATGATGCCGACGCGGTAGCCCTGTGCTTCCAGCAAGCGACCGACCAGCGCCATGCCGAAGCTGGGGTGGTCGATGTAGGCGTCACCGGTGACAAGGATGACGTCGCATGCACCCCAGCCGAGCGCGGTCATTTCGGCGCGCGACATCGGCAGGAAGGGGGCGGTGTCGAAACGCGCCGCCCAGTGCTTGCGATGAGAAAACAGGGAGAGAGTCATGAAGGGATTTTACACTTGATGGTTCGTGGACATTGTTTACGAGGGTTAAGCTAAATTTTTCGGAATTCACAGCCGTTAACGAGTGTGTTGAAAAATCAAATCATGCAATTTTATTGTTTTGGGTGATCCATGCCGGCTGTCAGCGAGACCAACAGTAAGGAACAGCGTCTCCAGAGGCGCTTTGAAGTATTACAAACCGCCAGCCTGAAAACGGCTGCCGGTCAGGCGCTTGCGTGCGAGATCCATGACTTTTGCCTGGGCGGCATGTTCCTCAAGTTTGTCAGTCCGCAGGACGACGCGGCCGCCATTTCGGGCATGGCGAATGGCGACGACGTTGAAATCAGCTTTACGCCGCCGCCCTCGGTCAGCCATCAATCGTTCAACATCAAGGCTCGCCTGGCTCGGCATAGCAAGGAAGGCATGGGCGTCGCGTTTATCGGCACGCCGCTGGAGGCGACCCGGACCCTGAACAAGGTTGCTGCGTCGATGCGCACCCAGCGCATGGTGAACAAGCGCTATCAGGGCATGGATGGGAAGGCCTTGCAGGAAATCTGCCGGACCATGTTGGCGCAGACCTTGCAGGAAAGCATCTCCGAGTTTTTCGGGCTGATCGAGGGCAAACTGTCGGCTGCGGCCGCCCTTTCGACCAGTTTTGCCGAACGCAACGAGACGATCGCCGCGCTCGATCAGATTCGACTGCACGAGGCCCATGCGCAACAAGGCGTGCTGAAGCGCGTGCTGGAAACCTTCGAGCACTTCAGCAAACAGAAGAAGCGGCAAGCGCCTGAGCCCGTGCCGGGCAAGGCCGGGCTGTCACTCGTTCAGACGGAGGAGTTCGAAGACTGGCTCAACCTGACGGCCGAGATCACCAAGCTCGAGGACCGCTTCAGCACTGAATTGCAGGCACTCGAACCCCGTCTCGAAAAATTGTACGGCCATCCCATTGATCGCGGGACCAATCCGTTTGCCCCCTCGGTGATTGAACATGCCGTGAAAACCGAGTTTGGGGCTGTACCTGTGCCGTTGAAAGCGCGGCAGGTGATTTACAGTACCATGCGCGAGGCACTGATCCCCTCGCTGGAAGACCTCTATCGACAACTGGATGGCGTCCTGCCGAAGGAAGAGGGGCCCCGTCAGCCCAAGGAACAGCGGCACGATGTGTGGGCGGACACCCATGGCGCAGCCGAGGAGCTGGGGCCCAACTCCGACATGTTCGTGGGTGGCAAGCCGGCTGGTGGATCGGGTGCAGCATCCTCGTCCCAGGCCGAAGGTGGTGCGACCCGTGAGGTGGTGGGTGGGGTGGCCAGCGCCTTGATGAATCTGTTCCGTCGGGCACAGCGTGCCAGTCAACCCGCTTCGGCGGGCGGCGGTGTGGCTGCTCCTGCAGCCGTGGGAGAGGCCTCGAACCGGCAGATGGCATCCGCGATGTCGGCGCCAAATGGGCCGAGCCTGGTTTCACCTGTTTCAGGAAGCTTTAACCAGCGTTTTTCGGCGTCGACCCAGCGGGTCGTGAGCGATCTGGTTGCGGGCGGCAGGATCCAGCCCGGCCAGGAAGCCGCCGCACAGGAGTCGGCCGATGTGTTTGGCGCGCTGGCCGAGACGATCGAAACTGAAGGCATGCTGCCCAGCAGCGTCCGGAACTACGTCAAGGAACTCGAGGAGCCGCTGCTCAAGCTCGCCGTGATGGACGCCGGGTTCATGGACTCGCCCCGTCATCCGGCCCATCGGGTGTTGAACACGGTGGACCGGCTGGCGATGGTGTCGAGCGATGACGGCGAGATCAATGACAAGAAACTGCTGCAGATCATCAATCGCTGGACCGAGCGCATCAAGAGCGAGGCGGACACGAATCCGGGCATATACGAAGAAGCGCGTGCCCAGCTGGAAAAGGTGCTGCTACCGCTGCTGCGCTTCCGCAATATCCGAATTGCACGCCTTCAGGCCGGGCTTGAAGGCTGGCAGAAGATGGGACTCGCCAACCGGGCGATCACGCAGGAAATCGAGCGGAGAATTGCTGATCGTGACGTGCCGGATGTGGTGCTGGAGTTTTTCAATCCCGGATGGCGCAACTATCTGATCCGGGTGTTGATGCGCCACGGCACGGGCAGCCAGGAGGAATCCGAAGCCTGGCAGGCGGTGGATCGCCTGCTCGAATGGATGGACCCCAAACTGCTTGAACGTCCCGATTTCCATGAAGTGCAGCAATTGCTGTCCTACATCGATTCGCGACTCACCTTGGTCAGCGCCGGCAAGGACGTGCAGGAAAACATTCTGGAGCGGCTGGCTGACGGCCTGTTTTACCCGGAAAAGTGCAGTTACAAACTGTTGTCGGGGGTGAAGGTTGCCGCCAAGCAGCAGGAGGTCGAGCAGACCCTCGATGCACAGGATGCGGCTGTGATCGGGCAGTTCCGGGTGGGCGACTGGCTCACGTTCACGCGTGCCGCCACCCCGCTGAACCTGATCTGGATCGGCGACGCTCCGCATGTTTATGTCTTTTCCAACTACAAGGGCATGCGCAAGCTCGAGCTCAAGCGCCAGGAGTTTCTGGAGCTCGTGAAATCAGGTAATGCCAAGCGGACCGACGATCTGGATCTGCCGCTGATGGACCGTTCGTTCAGTTCGATGATCGAGCACATGCACCACAATCTGGTGAAGCAGGCCACGAGCGACCCCGATACGGGCCTGATGGGGCGCCCCGAATTCCTGCGTCAGGTCAAGCGGGCCTGGTTGCATCTCGACGGCGAGACCAGTGGCTGCGTGCTCGGCGTGATCGATATCGAAGATCTGCGCATGGTGCAGGCCCGCATCCATCCCGACGGCTATCAGAAACTGGTTCATGACCTGGCCAATCATGTCCACAAGCAATGCGATTCCAAGAGCTTCCTGGCGCGAACCGGTGAGCGCACCTTTGCCTTCATGCGTGCCTGCAAGAGCCAGGAAGGCGCGCAGGAAAAGGCCGAAGGTCTGATCACCAGCATCAACCAGTTCAGCTTTGAATGGGAGGGCGAGTCGTTTACCCTGACTGCCAATGCCGGTCTGGTGTGGGCCGATTCCTTCGTCGAGCCCGACATCCTGTACAACGAGGCGGATGCCGCCTGTCTGTCGGCGAAGCATGATGGACGCAATCAACTGGTGTTCTATCGGGAGGAGGACCCTGCCCACAAGGGTCATTCCGGCCTGGTCTACTGGGCGGGTCGTTTTAACAGCATTCTGGGCAGTGGCCGGCTGTTCTTGCGTTGCCAGCCGATCGTGTCCTTGTCCGACGAGCCGGGCCAGGCGTCACACTATGAAGTTCTGCTGGGCGCCAACAGCGACGAAAGCGAACCAATTATTATCGGCGATTTTGTGGCGGCCATCGAGCGCCTCAAGCGCATCAGCGAACTCGATCAATGGGTCATACGCGAGGCATTCGGCTGGATCCGCAACAATCCCAAGGCATTCGCCCAGGTCGGGGCCTTCTCGATCAATCTTTCCGGACAGTCGGTCAACAGCAAGTCGTTCTTCAATTTCATGGAAGAAGAGCTGGGACGGGGCGATATTCCTGGCCACAAGCTGATTTTCGAGATCACGGAAAGTGCGGCGATCGACAGCTTCGCCAACGCCGAGCAGTTCATCAAGACCTTCCGCCGCTACGGCTGTCGCTTCTCGCTGGACGACTTCGGGGTGGGTTTCTCGTCGTTTACCTACCTGAAAAACCTCAAGGTGGATTACCTGAAGATCGACGGCTCGTTCATTCGTGACATGTGCCGCAACGAGGTCGATGTCGCGCTGGTCTCATCGATGCATGAAACCAGCCGCTTCCTCGGCATCAAGACCATCGCCGAATGCGTCGAGGACGAGGAAACCCTGGCGCAGCTGAAAACGATCGGGGTCAACTACGTGCAGGGTTACTTTACCGGCAAGCCGGTGCCAATCGACCAGCTTGAGGCTTAGTCGTGGTCAGCCGATCCCCAGCAGTTCCACTTCAAAGACCAGCGTCGCATTGGGCGGGATCACGCCGCCCGCACCGCGCGCACCGTAGGCCAGATTCGGCGGAATGGTGAGCTTGCGCTTGCCGCCGACCTGCATGCCGGCTACGCCTTGGTCCCAGCCTGGAATGACCTGCCCCATGCCAAGCTTGAATTCGAAGGGTTCGTTGCGATCGACGCTGGAGTCGAATTTCTTGCCGTCGGTGAGCCAGCCGGTGTAGTGCACGGAAACGGGTTGGCCTGCGCTGGCGGTGTCGCCTTCGCCAACGGCCAGGTCTTCAATGATGAGTTCGCTCATGGGATTCAGTCCTTGGGGTGGGTTGCGTGAACGCGCGCGTCAGGCAAGGCTGCGCGTGCGGGCTGCCATTTTCGCATGATTCAGCCGGGCAGGCTTGGCGTCAGCGCCACTCGGCGGGCAGGTAATACAGGTCGGGGTCGACGTCGATGTGGATTTCATCGACGCTGCTGGCGTCGGCGGGCGCATCGCGCAGCACGACCTGCGGGAAGGTGAGCACGACCGCTACCATGACAAGCTGAATGCCAAGAAAAGGGATGGCGCCCCAGTAGATGTCGCTGGTGCGGATGGATTTGGGCGCGACGCTCTTGAGATAGAACAGCGCGAAGCCGAACGGCGGATGCATGAAGGCGGTCTGCATGTTGACCGCGAGCATCACGCCGAACCAGATCGGGTCGATGCCGAGCTTGTAGGCGATGGGGCCCACCAGCGGTACGACGATGAAGGCGATCTCGAAGAAGTCGAGGAAGAACGCCAGCGTGAACACCAGCAGGTTGATGACGATGAGGAAGCCGAGCACGCCGCCGGGCAACTGGTCGAACAGATGTTCCACCCAGAGGTCGCCGTCGAGCCCGCGGAAGACCAGGGTGAAGATGGTCGAGCCGATGAGGATGAAAATGACGAAGGTGGTGAGCCGGGTGGTGCTGTCCATCGCCTGCGTCAGTTGCAGCCGGCTGAGTCGTCCGCGTGCCACTGCCAACACCAGCGCGCCGGCCGCGCCCATCGCGCCGCCTTCGGTCGGCGTGGCGACGCCGAGGAAGATGGTGCCGAGCACCAGGAAAATCAGTACCAGCGGTGGCACCAGCGTGGTGAGCACGCGCAGCAGCAGGGCTGACCCGTGCAGGCTGCGCGCGCTGTCCGGCATGGGCGGGGCGGCGTGAGGCCGCAACAGGGTGACTGCGAAGACATACGCCAGATACATGCCGACCAGTCCCAGAGCCGGCAGCAGCGCGCCCTTGTACATGTCGCCGACTGAAACGGCGAGCTGATCGGCCAGCACGATCAACACCAGCGAAGGCGGCACAATTTGCGCCAGCGTGCCCGAGGCGGCGATGACGCCGGTGGCCAGTCGCTTGTCGTAGCCGTAGCGCAGCATCACCGGCAAGGAAATCAGCCCCATCGCGATGACGGTGGCGGCGACCACGCCGGTGGTGGCGGCGAGCAGGCCGCCGACCAGGATCACCGCGTAGGCCAGGCCGCCGCGCAGGGAGCCGAACAGCTGGCCGATGGTGTCGAGCAGATCCTCGGCCATGCCCGAACGTTCGAGAATCAGCCCCATGAAGGCGAAGAACGGAATGGCCAGCAACGTGGGATTGGCGACGATGCCGTAGACCCGTTCGGGCAGCGCCTGCAGCAGCGAGAAGTCGAACAGACCGGCTGCAATGCCGATGCCGGCGAACAGCAGGCCGTTGGCGGCGAGCGCAAACGCCACCGGATAGCCCAGCAGCAGGAACACCACCAGCCCCATGAACATCAGTGGGGCGATGAATTCGAGCAGCGCGGCGTCCATCAGACTTCCTCTTCCGGCGCTTCGTGGGGCAGCTCGAGCCGCCCGCTGAGCACGCCGATCCGCTTGATGACTTCAGCCACGCCCTGCAGGGCGAGTAAAGCAAAGCCTACCGGAAGCAGCAGCTTCGCCGGCCAGCGCACCAGCCCGCCGGCGTCGGGCGACATTTCGTGCGTCAGCCAGGCATCCAAAAACATCGGCCACGCGAGCCATGCCAGCAACAACGCCATCGGCAGCAGAAACAGCAGGCCACCGATGAGGTCGATCCATGCCTGACCCCGCGCGCCGAAACGGTTGTAGAAAATGTCGATGCGCACATGGCCGTTGTGCTTGAGCGTATACCCCGCGGCCAGCAGGAACATCGCGCCGAACAGGTACCACTGGATTTCCAGCCACGCGTTCGAACTTTCGCCCAGTGCATAACGTGCCAGCGCATTGCCCGCCGAAATCAGCGTGGCGACGAGCACCAGCCAGATCGCCAGGCGGCCGACGCGCTCGGTCAGTGCGTCAATCAGCCGGGCGAGCGCAAGCAGGGTGTTCATAACGCGCCGGATGCCTTGAGAAACGCGCTCAACCGCTCGGCGACTTGTCGATAGCCGGCGGCATTGGCGTGGATGGGATCGGCCTTGAGACGATTGTCTTTCAGCACGTCGTTGAAAATATCCTGCTCCAGGGGCAATTGCATCTCCTCGGCGACCCGCTCGTAGAAGTCTGGCGCGCCGCCGAACAGCCTGGGTGCGGGGACGCCGATGAGCACAACGTCAGCGCCGCTGGCGCGGATGGTCTTCACCAGCAGGCGAAGATTGTTTTCAGTGCTGGCGGCGGGTTGCTGCTTCAGCATGTCGTTGCCGCCCAGGCACAGCAGCACCAGACGCGGCTTGTGTTCGGACAGCACGGCCGGCAGCCGCTGCAATCCCGACGCCGTGGTGTCGCCGGGTACCCCGGCGTTGATCACGGTGCGGCCGGTGAGCGCCGCCAGCACGACCGGGTAGGCGGTGTCGTTGCTTGCGCCAGTGCCGTGAGTCAGGCTGTCGCCAAAGGCGACGATGACGTCGTGCGGACTGAGCTTGGACAGCGTCGGCGCGCGGTCGCATCCGGCCAGCAGGAAGACGGCAAACAGCGCAGCGAGAAAACGAAGCACAGGCCCTAGTTCCCCGCCACCGTCATCCTGTCGATCAGGATCGATCCCACCTGCTTGCTGCCGCGCCGCTCGACATCGTTGCCAATTTCGACAATGCCTTTGAACATGTCCGCGAGGTTGCCTGCGATGGTGATTTCCTCGACCGGATACTGGATTTCGCCGCCTTCCACCCAGAAACCGGCAGCGCCGCGCGAGTAGTCGCCGGTGACCATGTTGGCGCCGTGGCCGAGCAGTTCGGTCACCAGCAGGCCGCTGTCCATCTGTTTGAGCAGGCCGTCGAGGTCGTGCTCGCCGGGGGTGACGATGAGGTTGTGGCTGCCGCCGGCATTGCCGGTGGTGGCCAGGCCCAGTTTGCGGGCCGAGTAGCTCGACAGGAAATAGCCCTGCACCACGCCGTCTTTCACCACGTCGCGTTCGAGGCAGGTGACGCCTTCGCTGTCGAAGGGGGCGCTGCCAAGCCCGGACGGGATGAAAGGCTGTTCACTGATCTGCACCCGCGGTGAAAACACCTGCTGGCCCTGGCTGTCGAGCAGAAACGACGACTTGCGGTAGAGGCTGCTGCCGGAAACCGCTGCAACAAAATTGCCGATCAGGCCGGTTGCGATGTGCGCCTCGAAAATCACCGGACAGGTGCGGGTGTCGAGCTTGCGTCCATTGAGGCGCCGCACGGTGCGGGCGCCGGCGGTGCGCCCCACTGATTCCGCGGACTCCAGTTTGCTGGCGTTGCGTGCGCTGGTGTACCAGTAGTCGCGCTGCATCGTACCCTTGTCCTCACCAATCACTGCGACCGAGATGCCGTGGCGAGACCCTGCATAGCCGTTGCAGAAACCGAGACTGTTGGCGTAGATGAAGTGCGACGCGTGGCTGCTGACGCTTGCGCCTTCCGAGTTGGTCAGGCGTTTGTCGACGGCCAGCGCCGCCGCTTCGCAGGCGCGCGCGCGCTCAGCGGCTTCTTCCACGCTGAGCGTCCACGGGTGATAGAGATCGAGGTCGGGAACCGTCTGCGCCAGTCTGTCGGCGTCCGGCAGGCCGGCCGCGTCGTCTTCGGCGGTGTAGCGCGCAATCGTCAGCGCCTTGTCCACGGCGCTTTTCAGCGCCGCTTCCGACAGATCCGAGGTCGAGGCATGGCCGCGCCGCTTGCCGACGTAGACGGTGACGCCCGCGCCCTTGTCCTTGTTGTATTCGATGGTCTCGATTTCACCCTGGCGCACGCTGACGTTCTGGCCGACGCCTTCGGACATTTCAGTGTCGGCAGCGGTTGCCCCCTGCTTGGCAGCGTGCTCGATGACGATCTGTGACAGCGCGATGAGCTGGTCGCGGGTATAGCTGAATTGGGAACGGGACATGTCGGAATTTACACAATGGGTCAGGGTGCGAAACCATTTTCGCGGGGCTGAAACTACAATGGCGATAATACCAGCAACCGAAAGCCCCCTTGTGCGCCTGATCGACCCCGATGCCGAGCTTGAGTTCGACCCCGACGAAGTCTACAGCGGCCCCAGCAAAAGCCAGCTGAAACGCGAAGTCGAGGCCCTGCAGGAATTGGGCGAAGTGCTGGTCAAGTTACCCGACGCACAATTCAAGCGCATCGAACTGCCTGAGGAATTGCGGACGGCCGTGGCCGCGTGTCGCAGGATTACCCAGAATGGTGCTCTGCGGCGGCAGAAGCAATATATCGGCAAGCTGATGCGCAACGTCGATCCGGCGCCGATCCAGGCCCAGATCGACGTGTTCAATGGTGTGTCCGCGGCAGCCAACGCCAAGCTGCATCAGGCTGAAAAGTGGCGTGACAAGCTCATTGCCGACAATGAGGCGCTGACGCTTTTCCTCAACAATCATCCTGATGTCGATGTCACCCACCTGCGGCAACTGATCCGCAATGCGCGGGAAGAGGCCTTGCGCAACAAGCCGCCAAAAGCGTTCCGCGAGATATTCAAGGTGATTCGTGACGTAATGCAGGACACCTGATTGCCACGCGAAACGCGTACAGAACGCGAAGAAAAAGGACAAGGAGAGATCGCATGTGGGGACGCATCGTCAAGATTGCATTGAGCCTGCCGGTTCTGATCGTGGCTGGCCTGTTTGGCCTGTATTTGGTATTCGGCTTCTTTCTGGTCGATCCGCTGGCCAAAAAGCTGCTGCCCTGGGTGGGAGAAACCAAACTTGCCAGCCAGTTGAGCGCGCAGCGGGTCAGCTTCAATCCACTGACCCTCGAAGCCACGGTGGACGGCCTCAAGCTGGCCGAGAAAAGCGGTGCGCCGCTGGCCGGGTTCGACCGGCTGTACGTCAATGTCGAAACGACCGGGCTGTTCCGCTGGGCCTGGCGGGTGCAGACGCTCCAGCTTGAACGGCCCCGCGCCACGGTGGTGGTGCATCCGGGCGGCAAGTTGAACTGGACGGCACTGCTCGACAAGCTCAAGGAAGACAAGGAGCCGCCGTCCGACACGATGGCCCGGGTATTGATCGAGCACATCAGGATTACCGATGGCAACGTCGAATACACCGATGCGAATCGCACCGGCAAGCCGTTCAAGCTTGTCCTGCAGCCGCTCGGTATCGAGCTCGATGGCTTGTCCACATTGTCCGAGGATCGGGGCGATTATCTGATTGCGGCGAAGTTTCCCGAGCAGGGCGGCACCCTCAAATGGAAGGGGGATATCGGGCTGAACCCCGTTGCGTCGAAAGGCGAAATCGGCCTTGAAGGCGTGCGCCTGCCCAAGCTGCTGCGCGTGATCAAAAGCCCGCGCAACTATGACGTGCCGTCCGGCACGCTCGCTGCCGGCTTGCATTACCGGTTTGCCATGGTGACCGACAAGACCGGCGATGATGTGCCCTGGGTGCAGGTCAAGGGCGCCAATCTGGTCGTACAGAAATTCGTGCTGGCACCGCGTAAGGGCTTGCCGGTGCTGCAACTGGATGAAGCAAGGGTCCACAACGCGAACCTGGATCTGGCCAAACGTCAGATCGAGGTGGCGGGCGTGAGCCTGGCGGGCGGCAAGCTGGACGCCTCGCGCGATATGAAGGGAGTGCTGGACTGGCAGACGCTGTTTGCTGCCGGGTCTGCGGACACGCCAAAGGAAGCGGTTGTTCCCGACACGGCTGATCCGGTTGCGCCATGGAAAATTGGCGTGCGCGAGATCAAGCTGGCCGACTGGTCGGCGTCCTTTACCGACCACGGCTTTGCCCAGCCCTTGCGCGTCAACGCCGGAGGCTTTGGTCTGAGCGCGGCCCTGGCAGGCGAAGTGGGCGCGACGGCAGCCATTGAAGTCGGTCCGGTGAATGCGGCGCTGGGGCCGGTCGACGTGCAATCCGGTTCGCGGCAGGTGGCAAGCCTGCAACGCGCGGCGCTGGTCAACGCCGGATTCAAGCTGGCGGAGAAACAGCTGGTCATCGACGCGGTGGAGCTGGGGGGGCTGACGACCACCGTGGCACTGGACAAGAACAAGACGCTCAACTGGAGCGACATCCTCAGGAAAGCGACGGGTGCCTCCGAACCGGCCCAGCCGGAAACCGCATCGGCGACGGCGATGGACATGAAGCTGGCGCGTTTCATTCTCGATGGCATCGAGATCGGCATCGTTGACGCGTCGCCCGCAGTACCGGTCAAGCTCGACGTCGCCAAAGGATTCGTCACGTTGAAGGCGGTCAGCCTCGACATGAACCGGGCCGTGCCGCTGGAAGCCGGGTTTGCACTCAAGCAGGGCGGCCGCTTCAATGCCAACGGCAGCGTCATTCCGGGCAAGGCATCGGGCAAGTTGACCCTCGGGCTGGTGGGGCTGGCGCTGAAACCGTTTGCGCCCTACGTCAATCAGGTGGCCAAGCTCAGGCTGCAGTCGGGCGCGGCGACCACCCGTGGCAAGCTCGCGTTCGCACAGGCGAAATCAGGCATCAAGCTGGATTTCGACGGCGGTTTTACGGTGGATGATCTGACCATCACCGAAGAGGAAACCGACGAGGCCTTCGTCGGCTGGAAGAAGTTGTCGTCCGACAGCCTGGATTTCAGCCTGGGCCCCGATCGCCTGCGGATCAACGAGCTGGTGGCGCAAAACCTGTTCGGCAAAGTCATTATTTTTGAAGACAAGTCGATCAACCTGAAACGCATCCTGCGCGCATCGGGTTCGCCTGCAAGCGCGGAACCTCCCGCGCAAGCCGATGCGCCGGCTGCGTTTCCGCTGGCCATCGAACGCCTGCGCATCGTTGGCGCCAATGCCGAGTTTGCCGACCTTTCGCTGCGGCCGCAGTTCGGCACGCGCATGCACGACCTCACCGGCGTGATTACCGGGCTCGCGACCGATCCCAAGACGATGGCGCTGGTGGAACTCGACGGCAAGGTCGACGAATTCGGTTCGGCACGGGTGCGCGGTTCGATCCAGCCGTTCCGGGCGACCGATTTCACCGACTTGAAACTCACGTTCCGCAATCTGGAAATGGTCAACCTAACCCCGTATTCGGGCAAGTTTGCCGGACGCCGGATCGATTCGGGCAAGCTCTCGGTCGACCTCGAATACAAGATCAAGCAACGCCAGCTGGCGGGCGCGAACAAATTCGTGATCAACAAGCTCAAACTCGGCGAACGGGTCGACAGCCCCGACGCGATGAAGCTGCCGCTTGACCTGGCGATTGCCCTGCTGGAAGACAGCGACGGCATCATCGACCTCGATCTGCCGGTGTCGGGCAGTCTCGACGATCCGCAGTTCAGCTACGGGAAAATCGTCTGGAAAGCCGTCGTCAACGTGCTGACCAAGCTGGTGACCGCCCCTTTCCGCGCACTTGGCAGCCTGATGGGCATCAGCGCCGACAAGCTGGAGTCGGTGGAATTCGATTTTGGCGCGTCCACCCTGCTGCCGCCGGAGCAGGAAAAGCTCAAGGACATCGGCAAGGCGCTCGCCAAGCGGCCGTCCCTGACCCTGTCGGTTGCGCCGGCATATGAGGTGCAAGGCGATACGCGCGCGATCCAGCAATTCTGGGTGCGTCGCGATGTGGCCCAACGCATGGGCCTGAAGATCGAACCCGATCAGGAGCCAGGGCCGGTGGACAGTACCAACCCGCGGGCGCAGAAAGCGCTGGAAGCCCTGTATGACGAGCGCTTTGTCAAGCAGGGCGGGGTGAAGGCGCTCAAGGCCGAACTGGAGAAAACCAAGGATCCCGCGCAGTCGCTTTATGCCGAGATGCTGGAGCACCTGACCCTGCAAATCCCGGTGACCGAGGGCGAGTTGAAGCGTCTGGCGCGTGAGCGTGGGGAAGCCGTCAGGCAGACCCTGGCAAGGCTGGCTCAAGTGGATTCTGCAAGAATCAACGTGGCTGATCCGGTCAAAAATTCGGACGGCGGCAAGCTGGTTTCCAGCAAGCTGAGCCTGGGCGTGGGCAAGAAGCCGGCGGCCGAGGCCGCCCCCGCGCCTGTCGCGCCCCCCGCTCCGGCGACACCATGACGTTTCGACGCTTTCGCATCCTGATCCTGCTGGGGATACTGGCCGGGGCGCTGACCCTGACCTGGCTGGAACAAACGTTGGCGCGCGGCTGGCGGGCGCCGCTGGACGTGGCGGTGATCCCCATCAACGGCGACGGGTCGGCAGCGGCGGCCGAGACGATCCGGGCCTTGCAGGTGAGCGACTTTGACGACATCAATGCGTTTCTGGAACGCGAGACCGCGCGGTTTGGCGCGAGGCAGGCGCCCGCCATGCAGATCACTTTGCTGCCGGAAATGACGGCCAAGCCACCTGTGCCGCCGCACGACGGCAACGTGCTGAACACCGTGTGGTGGAGCCTCAAACTGCGCTGGTGGGTCTATCGTCAGTCCGGGCAGTGGTTGCCGCAGCTTGGCCGGATCAAGCTGTTCGTGCTGTACCACACCCCGCAGGACGGGGTGGCGCTGGCACATTCGCTGGGCCTGCAGAAGGGCCTGATCGGTGTGGTGCATGCCTTTGCCAGCGCGGAGCAGCAGGGACAGAACAATATCGTCATCGCGCATGAGTTGCTGCATACGCTGGGAGCGTCGGATAAATACGACGCGCAGGGCATGCCGGTCTATCCGGAGGGCTATGCGGAGCCCGATCTGCCAAAGTCGGTGCCGCGTTACGATGCAGAAATCATGGCGGGGCGCCTGCTGGCGCCGAGCGGCCGGGCGGTGATGCCGCCGGGGCTGGAGCGCTGCGTCATCGGGCCGCTGACGGCCCATGAAATCAACCTCGACGAAGCGTTCAAACAGCGGTTTTCTGCAGGTCGCTGAGGCGGTGCCGGTTCAGGCGCGCCAGTCCGAAATGAATGAACGCCAGCGCGGCGAGCACCGGGCCGAACAGGTTCAGCACGGGCACGAACTGCACCAGCCCGGTCAGCAGACCCACCCCCCACCAGCCTCCGCGTTCACGCTTGAAGAGCGTTGCCATTTCGCTGGCGGTGGCGTGCTCGGCGATGGCGTCGTAGCGGAACAGGCGCTGGTTCAGATACGCCGCCGCCACGAAGGGCACGATCACGCCGACGCCGATCAGCCACAGCGGCACGGTCACGACCCACAGGGTGACGAACAGGATGATCGCGATGACTGCATTCCACACGCTGCCGACCAGGCCGCCGCCGCTTTCACGCTGGAGCTCGGGATAATCGCGCTGGGCGACCACGCGAATCAGCGCAGGCATGGCAAATAGCGCGGTGAGGACAAGTGCGGTCAGCATCACCAGCGGGACGAACAGCATCATGTGCAGCAGCGCCTGGATCGTGTGGGCGATCCAGACCGGCTCGAGTTCGGCGAGCCAGACCTGGATGCCGATTTTTTCGAGGCCGAGTTCTAGCCAACCGGAGAAGGTGCCCCAGAACGTTATGCCAAGTGCTGCCCACAGCAGCATCGCAACCAGCATTGGCCAGATCACCACCCACAGCACGCGCAGGCTGAACAGGTCGCGCAGGGCGCGAGAAAGCGCATCGAGTACGGCGGTCATGGACGTGTCCTCAGGGCGGATTTGGGGCGGAACACGGCGACCGTGTCGGGCCGGGCTTCGAGATACGGCCCGCCGATCAGGTCGATGCAATAGGGCACGGCTGCGAAGATGCCGTCGAGCGTTTCCTTGATCGCCTTGGGCTGGCCCGGCAGGTTGAGGATCAGGCTGGCGCCGCGCGTCACCCCGACCTGCCGCGACAGGATCGCGGTGGGCACATATTTCAATGAGACCGCACGCATCGCCTCGCCAAAGCCGGGCAGCACCTTGTGCGCCACCGCCAGCGTCGCTTCCGGCGTGACATCGCGCAATGCCGGGCCGGTCCCGCCGGTGGTGAGGATCAGTGAACATCCATGGTCATCGGACAGCTCGATCAGCGTGGACTCGATCAGCGCCTGTTCGTCCGGAATCAGGCGGCTGACGGAGTCGACCGGATTGGCCAGCACCTCGCCGAACCAGGCTTCGAGCGCGGGCAGGCCCTGGTCTTCGTAGGTGCCGCTGCTGGCGCGGTCGCTGATGGAGACCAGGCCGATACGGACGGAATCATGGGTCATGTAGTCGGAAAAGAGGGTTGCAGAAGTCATCGAATTTAGCAGAATGAAGACGATGTGGCTTGAAGGAGCATGGGATGAGCGTGATCAAGGTGTTGCTGGCGGCATGCTGCGTGTGGTCGGCGGCGGCATGGGCCGACCCTCCGGCCGGGTATCCGTTTGTCAGCTTCGATGCCGGCCTCAAGGCGTCGCGGGCAAGTGGAAAGCCCATTTTTCTCTACTTCGGGCGGTATGGTTGCGCATGGTGCGATCACACTAACAAGAAGACCTTTTCCGATCTATCCCTGAAAGCCCTGTATCGCGACAACTACGAACTGGTGTATGTCGATGCCGAATCCGGAAAGCGGCTGACGCTGCCCAGCGGTGAACGCATCACCGAGGCCGAGCTGGGGGTGCGACTGCAGGCCTTCGCCACGCCGCTGTTCGTGTATCTGACGCCGCAGGGCGACAAGATCCTGCAGATTCCCGGCTTCAAGACCGTGCAGGATTTTCGCGATTTCGATCGCTATGTGCGCGGTGGCCATTACAAACAGAAATCCCTGCTCGAGTTTCTGGGCGGCAAGTCTTGAGAGCGGCCGCGCTGTTGCTGGCTGCGCTGACCGGGCCGACACAGGCTGCGTGGACGTGGAGCGAAGCGCTGACAGTCAATTCCGTGCAGGGCGCGCAGGTTTTTCCGCATCTGGAATCGGCCAACCGCCAGGGCGTGGCGGTGTCGGGCAATATTGTGGGCGTGGTGTGGGAAGACAATCGTACGGGCAGCCCGCAGTGTTATCTGGCGACAAAATCCGCAACTGCAGCGGCTTTTCAGCCCGAAATCCGCCTGAGCGAAACAGAATGCTATGAGCCCGTGGTGGTGGCGCTGGGCGAAGGTCGCTTCGCGGCAGCATGGGAAGAAGCTGGAACTGTGCATGCGAAATTGTTGCCGGGCGGTGTTGCGGTCAAGCTGACCGATGCAGGTTCGGCGCAGGTCACCCTGGCGGCTCGAGCAGGGGCACGCTATGCCGCGTGGTCGGAACAGGCAGGTCGCTTTCGTCGCATTGTCGTTGCCCAACTGGAAATAAGCGGAGATACGCTAACTGCAGGTCCCTCACACGCAATAGAAGCTGCTGTTCCTGTTGATGAACAGAGTTGGCCCGCGTTGGCGCTGGCGGGGGACGGCAGCGTGACGGTGGCGTGGGAAGACCGCCGTGAGCGGCATACCGTGCCGATGGTGAGCCACAGCCGCGACGGTCGCAGTTTTGCGCCACCAGCCCGTTTGACCGACCAGAAAAGCGGCAGCGCCCAGGGACTGGGGGCGGGCACGGGTGCGATGCGCCCCACGCTCTCGGCCTGGGGGCCGCAGGGCGTTGCGGCGGGCTGGCTCGACAAGCGCGACTTCCTGTCGGGCTACGACGTGTATGCCGCGCTGGATGACGGCGCGCGGCGCTTTGGCCGCAACCTCAAGGTGCAGGACAGTTTTGGCGACAACATGGTGCAGTGGCATGCGCAGATTGTTGGCGATGCAACCGGCCGGCTGCTCGCATTGTGGGACGATGCGCGCGACGGCACGCCCGATGTGTGGCTGGCTGACTGGAATGGCGAGGCGTTTGGCGAGAACGAAACGGTGCCGGCGGCAGCCGGGCCGGGTTCGCAGTCAGACCCAGTGGCAACGCTGGATGCGTCCGGGGCGCTGCATGTGGTGTGGCTGGACCGCGACGACGCGGGTGCCACGCGCATCCGGTATGTTCGGGGCGAGCAACGCTGAATATCGGTTCAGATCCAGCCGCGCCGTTTCAGCCGACGGTACAGCATCCACATGCCGGTCCCCGTCAGCAGCAGCAACGCTGGGTATGCCCAGCGCCATTTCAGCTCGGGCATGGTCTCGAAGTTCATGCCGTACAGGCTGAACACCACGGTCGGCAACGCCAGCAGCGCGCCCCAGCCGGCCAGCTTTTGCACCGACTCGTTCTGTTTGACCGACAGGGTGGCAAGGTGAAACTGCATGGCATCCGATGTCGATAGACGCAGCCGGTCGATGGCCGCAGACACCCGCACGGCATGGTCGTGAATGTCCCGGTAATAGGCCTTGAGCTCGCGGGTGGAAAACTCCGGATGCAGGCGAATCAGGTTGAGCGTGATTTCCTGCATCGGCTCGGCGGCGTCGCGCAAGGCGGTCAGGTCGCGCTTCATTTCATAGAGCTGTTCCAGCATGTCGCGGCCCGCCTTGCTCCCGCCCATCAGCTGGCTTTCCAGTGACTGGAAACGCGCCTGCATGTTCTCGATGACGGGCCTGAAGCGATCGACGATCAGGTCCAGTACCAGATACAGCGCGTAGGGCGTGGCGGCCTTGATCCCGCTGGGAAGACGCTGCAGGCGATCGATTACCCGCTGGTAGGAACTGCCGCTACCGTGACGAATGGCGACAACGTAATTGCTGCCGACAAACAAGTGGGTTTCCCCGATCTCCATTCGCGATTCCCAAAGCTGGACGGTCCGCGTGGCAATGAATACATGCCGCTCGTATTCCTCGAGCTTGGAACGCTGGTGGGTGGAAATGGCATCCTCCAGCGCCAGCGCATGCAAGCCCAACTGGTCTCCGAGACGCGTGATGGTGTGACTGTCGGGCGAGGCCAGCTCGATCCAGATGAAACGATCCGGCTGGCCGACATGGCCGCGGATTTCGTCAAACGGGATGGCTTGGGAACTCGCGTCCCGGAACAGCAGGTAGTCGATGATGGTCCCCGTCGGCAGGAAAAGGTCCGGTTGTGATTCTAGCCCGGAATGCAGGGCTCACCACGGTGGGCCGTGAATGCCCGATTATCACCAGCCATGGGAAAAATGGCTGGGATGGCTGGACCGGTGCGGCAGATCGCCTTTAAAACGGCAGCGTGAGGTTGGGCGCGGACTGGTGAATGACGCGCCGGAAATCGGCCTGGATGCGTTCCAGTGCTTCGGCGTTGTCGGCCTCGAAGCGCAGCACAATCACCGGTGTGGTGTTGGATGGGCGGGCCAGTCCGAAGCCATCGGCGTATTCGACCCTGAGGCCGTCGAGGGTGATGATCTCCTCGGCATCGGGGAAGGTTGCTGTCTTCTGCAGCGTGTCCATCAGCGCGTAGTGCTCGCCTTCGGCCATCTTGATGTTGAGTTCGGGGGTGTTCACCGTGTCGGGCAGGCTGTGCAGGGTGGCGTTGATGTCAGCCTGCTTGGAGAGGTATTCGAGCAGGCGCGCGCCGGCATAGAGGCCGTCATCGAACCCGAACCAGCGTTCCTTGAAGAAGACGTGGCCGGACATTTCGCCGGCGAGCAGGGCGCCGGTTTCCTTCATCTTGGCCTTGATGAAACTGTGCCCGGTTTTCCACAGCAGGGGCCGGCCGCCACGTTCGCGGATCCAGCCGAACAGCTTGCGCGTCGATTTGACGTCGAAAATGATTTCGGCGCCGGGGTTGCGGCTGAGCACGTCGTCGGCAAACAGCATCAACTGGCGGTCGGGGAAAATGACGCTGCCGTCCTTGGTGACCACGCCCAGCCGGTCGCCGTCGCCGTCGAAGGCCAGCCCGATTTCGGCGTCGCTGGTTTTCAGTGCGGCAATCAGGTCCTGCAGGTTGGCCGGTTGCGAGGGGTCGGGATGGTGGTTGGGAAAGGTACCGTCGACTTCGCAGAACAGTTCTTCGACCTGGCAGCCCATGTCGCGGTAGAGCTTGGGCGCAAACGCGCCGGGTACGCCGTTGCCGCAGTCGACGATGATCTTCATCGGGCGCGTGAGTTTGACGTCGGAGACGATGCGCGCAAGGTATTCATCGGCAATGTCGTACTCGCGATAGCCGCCGTCTCCGTTGATGAGGTCGTTGTTGACCAGCCGTTCACGCAGTTTCTGGATGGTGTCGCCCGACAGGGTTTCACCGCCGAGCACCATCTTCAACCCGTTGTAATCAGGCGGGTTGTGGCTGCCGGTGACCATCACCGCGCTGTTCGTCCCCAACTGGTAGGCCGCGAAGTAGGTCATGGGGGTGGCAACCATCCCCAGGTCGACCACGCCGATGCCAGCCTTGCGGATGCCGCGTGCCAGCGCGTCGGCCAGTTCCGGGCCGGAAAGACGTCCGTCGCGACCAATGCAGATGTCGGTCTGGCCGCGCGCCACGGCTTCGGAGCCGATGGCGTGGCCAATGGCTTCAACGATGTCCGGGGTGAGGGATTTGCCGACAATGCCGCGAATGTCATAGGCCTTGAAGATTTCCTTGGGGTATTCCACAACATGCTCCATGAATGGCGATGGCTTGATTCTACCCGTGCCGGGCCGTGAAATGCTGGATCAGCCGCCGGGGCAGCCAGTCGAGATTGCCGGGAAAGGGGCCGGACGGAAAGGCCACGTGGCCACCGGTCGCGGGCTGTTCGAGGGTGACCGCAGGTGAAATATCTGCGGGTGTTGGCAATGCCCAACGCGGGAGAAAGGGGTCATTTTTCGCGTTGAGGACGAGTGTGGGGACGCTGACCGATTTCAGTAGCGGCCTGGACGACACCCGCGCCCAATAATCGTCGGCATCGCGAAAACCATGCAGCCGCGCGGTGACCAGCGTGTCGAATTCGCGAAAGGTGGTGGCGGCCGAGATGGCTCTGGCATCAAGCATGCCGGGAAACTGCCGGGCCTTTTTCAGCGCCTTGCGCTTGAGCGTAGCCAGAAAGCGCGCGGTATAGACGCGGCGGTTGAAGCCATGGTCGAGCGCATTGCCTGCAGCAGTGAGGTCGAGCGGTGCCGAGACGCCTGCCGCGCGTTCGACCAGTGCGTGCGCCGCATCGCCCGATTCGCCCAGCCATTTCAGCAGCGCGTTGCCGCCGAGCGACACGCCGACGGCATACACTGGCGCGGCAGGATGGCGGGCCTTCACATGGCGCAGGATGCGTTCGATATCTTCACTGTCGCCGGCAAAGTAGGCGCGCGGCAGCCGGTTGGCTTCGCCCGAGCAACCCCGAAAATGCGCCACCACGCCGTGCCATCCGCGCGACCGGGCCGCGGCCATGAGATCGCGCGCGTAAGGGCTGTCGGCATTGCCCTCAAGGCCGTGGAACAGCACGACAACGGGGGCCTTGTCTTCACCGTCCACCCAATCGAAATCGAGGAAATCGCCGTCCGGCAGTTCCAGACGTTCACGCCGGTATTCAATGGTCGATACCCGGATGAACAGGCTGGAATAGATGGTTTGCAGATGCCCGCCGGGCAGCCACACGGGTGCCCGGTACGCGGCGATTTCGGCAGTCGGCATGCCGGGAGCCTTAGTGCAGGACGACCGGGGACGCAGGCGCGGCCGATGTGCTGCCCACCTGAAGCGGAGAGGCGTGGTGCAGCACCATGCGCCAACCATCGGCCTGCTTGCGGTAGACGTTGGTCGCCAGGATCGGCGGGCGCGGCCCGGATTCCTGGCCGATGCTCAGATGCTCGCGCACGATGCGGATCACCTGGGTGGCATCGCGCATTTCGTGTGCAAGCTCGACCTGTACCCGGAATTGCCCGGCAGCCTCGGCGATACTCTTCCAGCCTGCAGTCACGGCGGCGCGTCCGTTCAACGGCGCGGACAGGGGATGGATGCAGACGATGTCGTCATGATTTGCCCAGACCGCCATCATGGCCTCGGGCGCGCGCGCCTCGAAAGCCGCGTAAAAGGCCTGTTCGGCCGCTTCGGGGGTGGAAAAACCGGGGGTGAGCATGGCGTTCGGGTGGCTGAAACAACCCGCATTGTAGACGGGACGCTGTGGGAACCGAGCGTCCCGCAGCGTCTGGTGTTGCGAGGGCATCGCCCATCAGGCGACGCGTGCTTACTCGGCGATATTGGCCAGCAAGGCTTTTTCTTCTTCGACGAACTTCTTCAACAGGGGCGCAAAGGTCGGTGTGGCTACCTCTGCCATCATTTCGGTGTTGTGCTTGGCAATGTAGACCTTGCCATCGTCGCCCTCAAACACGCTGATGCGGCACGGCGCGAACGGCAGGGCTTTATGCTCGACCTGGGTCTTGAGCAGGGCCTGGGCCAGATCCTTCTTGCACATCGACAGCATCTTGAACGGCCGGGTGCCCTTGTGGCCGGCCATCTTCATGGCCTCCTGCATGTCCATCACCTGGCCAACTTCCCATCCCCGCTTCTTGGCCGTGTCCTGCAGTGCAGACACGGTTTCATTGAAGCCCAGGCGGCTTTTCCGTTCCGTCATCATGGCGGCCATGATTTTGGCCTGAGCTTCCTGCATTTTCTTGACGTCTGCAGGCGAGAACTGCTGCGGACCGGCAGCCCATGTGACATGACTGGACAAAAGAAAGAGAGCGGCGAGGGTGACGATGCGCATCGTGGGGGATCTCCTGGGTTAGGTTGAGACGGCACTCAATGGGAGTGGCCGCTGGGCTTGCCCTTCAAATGATAGAGCGTTCCACAGTAAGGGCAAAGCGCTTCCCCGCTCGACTCGATCGGCAGGTACACGCGGGGATGGGCGTTCCAGTCGGCATGCTGAGGCATTGGGCAGTGCAGGGGCAGATCACTTTCGGTGACCTCGATGACGCGCTGGGTATTGTCTTTCCGCTCGCTCATGATGGGCTCCTTATTTGACCGGCGAGAGCCAGTCCAGGTGGGCCGCCGTGCGTCCATGCACCGCGTCGAAATACATGGCCTGGAGTTTGGCAGTTAATGGGCCGCGCGTGCCTTCGCCGATGGCCCGGTTGTCGAGTTCGCGGATCGGCGTGACTTCGGCGGCGGTGCCGGTGAAGAAGGCTTCGTCGGCCGAATATACTTCGTCGCGCGTGATGCGCTTCTCGACCAGCGGCAGGCCGATTTCGGCAGCCAGCTGAATGATGGTGTCGCGGGTGATGCCTTCCAGCGCGCTGGTCAGGTCCGGCGTATAGAGCTTGCCGTTGCGGATGATGAAAACGTTTTCACCCGAGCCTTCGGCCACGAAACCGTCGACGTCCAGCAGCAGCGCCTCGTCGTAGCCGTCCATCTCGGCTTCCTTGTGCGCGAGGATGGAGTTCATGTAGTTGCCGTTGGCCTTGGCCTTGCACATGGTGATGTTCACGTGGTGGCGCGAGAACGAGCTGGTCTTGACGCGAATGCCGCGATCCAGCGCTTCCTGTCCAAGATACGTGCCCCACGGCCAGGCAGCCACGATGACATGCACCGACAGGTTCTTGGCCGAAATGCCCATGGCTTCGGAGCCAAAAAACGCCATCGGGCGCAAATAACCGGATTCGAGTTTGTTCTCACGCACCACGGTGCGCTGCGCTTCCGAAATCGTGGCCTTGTCGAACGGCATTTTCATACCGAGGATGTGGGCGGACCGAAACAGCCGGTCGGTGTGTTCCTGCAGGCGGAAGATCGCCGTGCCCTGTTCGGCCTTGTAGGCGCGCACTCCCTCGAAAACCCCCATGCCGTAATGCAGCGTGTGAGTCAGGACGTGGGTGGTGGCGTCGCGCCAGGGGACGAGCTTGCCGTCGTACCAGATGACGCCGTCGCGGTCGGCCATGGACATGGTGAAGAGTCTCTTTGCAAATGGAAAACTCGGATTTTACCGGAATCCAGTGAAGACGATGCGTTGGTTTATGGCACGATGCAGGTTCCGGAGAAATGAATATGCAATGGAAGTGGATGAGTTGTGCGCTGGCGCTGTTGCCGCTGGTGGGATGTGCCGAGCCCCCTCGTTTTGATTACTACCTGCTGGCTTTGAGCGTGGCGCCTGCTTTCTGTGAGGATCAGCCGCAGCGCAAAAAAACGTACGCCCAATGCCGGCAATTGGCTGAGCCGGCTTTCAGGGCGACGCCGTTGACGTTGCACGGCCTGTGGCCTAACCGCATCGACCGCAAGCACCCTGCCTTTTGCGGCGGCGAATCGGGCGGGTCGTTTTGCCGATTGCCAGCGCTGGGCCTGTCGCCGGCTACCCGCACGCATCTGGCGCGGGTGATGCCGGGCGTTGCTGATTGCCTGGATCGCTATCAGTGGGCCAAGCACGGCAGCTGTTCGGGGCTGGGTCAGGCAGACTATTTTGCGGCCGCGGCCGCGCTCACCGAGCGGGTGAACCGCGCGATCGGTCCTGAGATTGCCCGCCACATGGGCCGCGACGTCAGCCTGGCGGGGTTGCGCGCCATGCTGGCCAAGACCGATCCCGAGCTGAAGGATGCCGTGTCCTTCGATTGTATGACACCGCGCACCCCCAACCCGTCGAAGCGTCATCCGATGCTGCGTGAGGTGCGGGTCTATTTCGAGCGCGATTCGGCCACGGGTGCGCCCGGACGTCCCCTGTCCTATGCCCGCGCCGGACACGCCCACTACAATTCGGGTTGCCCGGGGGGGAAAGCTTATGTCGATACGCCGCTGGATTGAAGTGCTGGTCATGACGCTGGGCGTGCCGATGCTGGCACACGCCGACAGCTGTCACGATGCGCTGGCCGCCTTTGATTATGCCCAGGCCAGCGAGTTGGCGCAGGCGCGCCTTAACGCGGCGCACGCTGACCCCGCAGCGCACATGTGTGCCGCGCGGGCCGCGTATGAATCCGGCCGGTTTGCCGATGCGCTGATCCATCTGCGCGCAGTGGAAATCCAGCGCCCGCAGGCGGAGTTGCGAACCTACGCTTACAACTGGCTCACGGTCACGCTGCGAAAACTGGGGCGCGAGCGGGAGGCCATGCAGTATGGTCAGGCGGCACTGGCATGGGCGCGCCGTGAAAGCAGCCAGCAGAATCTGGCGACTGCGCTGCACAATCTGGCAGGCCTTCTGTACACGCAGGGGAATGCGGCGCAGGCATTAGCGCTTTATCAGGAGTCGATCCCGCTCAATTCCGATGCGTCCGAGCGTTCGGCCAGCCTCAACAACATGGGCCTGATGCTGCAGGCGCAAGGCAAACGCGACGCGGCTGAAGAATGGATGCAGGCGGCGATCGCACTGAATCGCGCAGAAGGCCATTTTCACCATCTCGGCAAGCATCTGCTGAATCTGGGCAACCTGCAGCGCGAGGTCGGGAATTTCGATGCCGCCCAGGCCCTGATGGACGAAGGCGCGGAGTTGATCGAGCGAGCGGGGGATCAGTACTGGCAGGCCGTGGCTGCGCGCTATCGGGGCTGGCTGGCGCGAGATCTCGGTGACTGGGCACAGGCGGGCCGTTGGCTGGCGCTGGCCGCGCGAACCTATGACATGTCGGGTGCGCAATTCGAGGGGGTGGCTACCCGCAACGAGCTCTCACGCTATTGAGTTGTTGGTCGGCTGCGCCGTCGCCGGGCTTGGGCATCCGGGGCGTTACAGGTAGGCCAGCGCCTCTTCGCCCGGATTGGGCAGCCCTGCAATCCGCCATGCCTGGCGCGGGTTCGGAAACAGCTGCTGCAGGCAGTCCGCGCTTTGACCGGTGAGGTGGCAGACATGGCTCAGGGCTGTCACTACACCATGTTTCAGAAATTCGCGCCGCAAGGCATGCAGCAAGCCGATCTGTAGTTCGCTGAGCGCAGCCAGTCCGTCAGTCTGGGCGATGCGATCGGCCAGACTTTCCGTCCACATGGCCGGGTCGATCAGGAATCCATCGGGGTCGAAGATGACCGGGCTGGATACACTTTGTGGTGTATTCATGGCACCTCCTGTTCTGAATGAGGTTCACTCTTTATAGCATGTGCCCCGAAGGCGTTTGAATTTGGGCGACGCCCCAGTCAATTTCTTATTCGGGTACGTCAGGCGTCCTGCAGGCGTTCGACCAGTTTGCGGATCGGGGCTGGCAGCGGGGCCTCCAGTGCATCGGCCGGGGCCAGCCAGATCTGGCCGGGGGCTGTGGCCTGGCGGGGGGCGAGGTGGAGTTGCACCGGCTCGATGTGAAGCTTGAAATGCGTGAAGCTGTGGCTCAGATGCGGCAACAGGTGCCGGGACGTGGCCGTCAGGCCCAGTTGATCAACGCAATACTGGACGGGATCGGCCTCGTGCGGGAGTTCGGGCAGGCTCCACAGGCCACCCCAGATGCCGCGGCCAGGCCGTTTCTCCAGCAACAGTTCACCGCGATCGAGCAGGATCAGCATTTGAACCCGTTTTTCAGGTAAGGCCTTCCGTGGACGGGGCGTGGGCAGCTCAGCCGTGCGATTCTGGATGCGTGCGGCGCAATCGCTTCTGACCGGACACGCGCTGCAAACCGGCTGGCTGCGCGTGCACACGAGCGCACCGAGGTCCATCATGCCCTGGGTATAGGATTCGATGGCGCTGTCCGGAAGCAGCGACTCGGCCTTGTCCCACAGGCGCGCTTCAACCTTCTTGTCACCGGGCCAGCCTGCAATGCCGCCGTGGCGCGCCAGCACGCGCCTGACGTTGCCGTCGAGAATGGCGCCGCGCTGGCCGAATGCCAGGGCGGCGATGGCGGCGGCGGTCGACTGACCCACGCCGGGCAGCGCTTCGAGCGACTGTGCTGTGTCAGGAAACCGCCCCGCGTGCTTGTCCAGGATAACGCGCGCGGCGGCATGCAGGTTGCGTGCGCGGCTGTAGTAGCCCAACCCGCTCCACAGGGCGAGCACAGCGTCTTCGTCGGCGGCAGCCAGGTCGGCCACATCGGGGAAGCGCACTACAAAGCGTTCGAAATAAGGGATGACCGTGGCGACCTGGGTTTGCTGCAGCATGATTTCCGACAGCCAGATTCGGTAGGGGTCGCGGCTGGCCTGCCAGGGCAGGGCGTGACGCCCGTGGCCGTGTTGCCATTCAATGATGCGGGCCGCAAACGACATCACCCCGGCACGCGTGCCGGGGTGATGGGGGGCATTCTCAGGCAAACCGGACATCAGGGGCTGCTGAGCTTTTGCCGAAACAGTTTCATTAATTTTCCAAATGCCGATTCGGTGATGGATGTCCGCTCGACCACTACGGCTTCACCGCACCGTAATTTGTCCGCCAGGCGGTGCAGTCCGATGGAAAAATTGTTCATGCCATCCTGATCCGAGAACAGATAGGTGTTCCTGACACCGCCCACCCATCCCAGTCGTGCCCAGCGGAAGGTCCCGTCGGGATAGTGGAATTCGACCCAGTCGCCCTTGTCCAGCGCTTGGGCGCGCTGGGTGAATTCATCTTCCAGTTCCGGCGGCGGGAGCTCGGCCTCGACAATGCCTTCCGGGGTGGGCTTGATTGCGGCCGCTTCGGGCGCGGACGCGGCTTCCTCGATTTCCTCGGGCGTGATGTCGGGTAGCGGCACCGGTTGTGCGTTGGGACGCACCGCGTTGGCGTGGAGGATGACGAGGTTGGCAAAAAAGCGGTCGGTCAGCTTGGTGGGGAGGTCGATTTCGGCAGCGCCTTCGCGCAGCCGTTTCAACAGTCCGGGCAGAATGCGCACCAGCATCAATCGCGCGTCCATGTCGTTCTTGGGCTGCACGCTCCAGACGAGTTCGCGCATGGTTTCGACGTGGCTGTTGAAGCGTGCGCCCTGTTCGCCCTCGCTGATGTAATCCGAGGTCAGCAGCTGCGCCCAGTCGCGCCGCAGGAACTCGCGCACGGCTTCTGGCACGGTTTGCTCCTTGAACGCACGATTGATGAAATCATGCACGATAACGGGGGCCAGTTCAGTGCGCTCGGTCTGTTTGATCTGGGCGATGTCTTCCTGCAGGCTGGCGTTCACTGTTTCCTTGAGCGCTTCGTCCAGTACGACGCCCATGGCTTCCAGTTCGGTCGCGGCCGCATCGAATACGGCGACGTCCTGCTTGAACGTCTCGATTACCCGGGTGACCACCTTCGAGATGGCGTCCAGGCGCGCATGCCCCGCCTCATTGTCGGGCAGGTGGACGGCAAGCGTGGCGATGGCATCCAGCATGCGGCGCACTGGATGGTTGGGTTGCGAGAAGAAATTGCGGTCCAGCATGGCCGCCTTCAGCACCGGAATCTGCAGGCGGGCAATTTGCGCCTTGAGATGGTCGGAAATCGTCGCTTCCTCGAACACCACATCGAACAGCATCGCTACGGCGTCCACCAGCACGGCATCGAGCGGGCTCGCATGCTGCATGACCGGGCTCTGCTGCAGGCTGCGCAGCACGTTCTGGATGGTGGCCGCTTCCAGGAGCGGCAGTTCGAAACGGCCGCCGTCGGGCAGCATCATCGACCCGGTTTGCAACTGGTTGAGTGAGCCGATCAGGTTGAGCCCCCCCACCATCCCGTTGCGAGCGGCGCGGCTTCCAGCTGCAAGCTGTTCGAACAGGCTGAATATGTCGGAACCAGCCGGACCTGGCATCGCGGAGGCCGATCCTGCCGAGGATGCGGCATGGCCGGCGGCGTGACTGTGCGCACGATTCTGTGAACCCACCTTGAGATTGGGCAGGACGCCGCGATCCACCAGGTAACGGTTGATCGACTGATAGATGTGAGCGAGTTCGGTGGTCAAAACCAGATCGAACTGGTTCAGCAGGACAATCCGCACGTGCTGGTCCAGTTGCATGCGGGTGATCCCATCCAGCAGCGCCTTGCACAGTGCACGCGGCCCCAGCGGATTGTCTTTTTCGGCAAGCTCGGAGCGGCCCAACAGGTGGGCGATGCGGGCCTCCAGCGCGACCAGCTCTTCTGCGCTGTTGTAACGCAGGCGTGAAGTGGCTTTATCGAGTGCCAGGGTGATCTCGAAATCCTGGTCGCCTACCAGTGACAGTTCAATCGAATCGGGGGCAGCCGGCTTTTCGCCAGGGAGCGCAAAATCGTTGAAGGTCTGGCAATACGCCTCCTTGCAGGCGCTCAGCATCTCGTTGGCCCGTTTGTTGAGGGCGCTCTGGGCGCCGAAGTAGGTATTGCGCGTATCGAGCAGGGGGGAGCGGTCGGCCAGCGCCAGCAGGGTGTTTTCCATGGCCTCGGCTTGCCGGGTCAGGACGCGGGTGACGCTTTCGATCAGGAGGTCGCGGCTGCCATGCAGGAGGGTCAGTGTTTCAGACGTGACCTGTGCCCGGCGTGCACGCTCGAACTGGTTGAGATTGACGACGACTGAGTTGTCTGGCATTTCGCGCTCCATACGGTTCACCTCGCGGTATCAGCGGCTGGCCAACCTGTGAACGGGGTGAAACGAGGCAAAACCGGAGGATACCGGCGGTCCCGCTGTCTCATCTGCCTGCGGCGCGACGAGACCGGTAACTTTGCGTCCCCGTCTCGCGGCGGGTTTGCCCTGTTCGGTGGTCGGCGGTTATGTCGGCATTTCAACACTCAACCGCTCAACTGGTTTATCGGCCGCGCTGAAAGAAACTTGAGCGTCAGCTTGAAATATTTGGGTTGGGATGCGCTGACAGGTGCGTTTTAAGGCGGAGCATGGCTTTTCGGGTGACGGACAATTCCGGAATCTGCGCCCGTCCGGCGCGGATCTCGTCTGCGAGCCTGTCGCAGTCAAGTGAAAACCGCTGTTCGCCTTCGCTGTCGCAAAACAGCAGGTAGCCACGGGTACCCACCCAGGCCACGCGCGCGGTCGACAGGTCCTCGTAGGGCGGGTCGAAGTCGACCCAGTCGCCTTCCTGCAGTTGCCTGGCCTGTTGCAGCGGAACATCGTCGTGCAGGGTGTCCGACTGGCCATGCGGCGCGTGTGAATCAATATCTGCCAGCGACGTATGCCGGGACTTGAAGGTGCTGAGCAGGGTTTCCTGATGCCCCAGAGCGGGGCGGATCCAGCATTCCTGGGTGGCGGTAATGGCGCTGAAAAAGCTTTTCAGCTGCGTAGAGTCGGCACCTTGCGCCTGCAGGCCACGCCGTAACTCGGCATTGATGCGCGGGATCGATTGCAGGCGGGTTTCCCGTTCGTCTTCGTTTTCCGGAGCTTGCAGACTGAGAAACAATTCCAGCAGGGTCGTGCCGGCGGCCCGCCAGATCGGACCCTCGCCGGCTTCGGCCACATACAGTGATGCCATGTAGGGCAGCCACGCCGCTTCCAGACGGCGCAGTACCGATTCCGGTGCCGGGTAGCGCGCGGTCAGGTCGCTCAGGTTTTCCAGCGCCAGCAGGGTGCCGAGTTCCTGGCGCTCAATCTGTTCCAGCCGGTCGACTTCCAGCGACAGGTCGGCTTCGGTGTGCGCCTCTTCATCGGCCAGCCACACCTTCAATGCGTCCAGCGCTTGGGTAAAAGCCTCGGTTTGATGGTCGGGCGCGTCCAGGATATGCGTGCAAGCGGCCTCAACCTGAGCCAGGGCCGCGGAATGGGCCGAGTGGTTTTCCGGAAAACGCCGCGAGAAGTGCCCCAGCAGGTCGATGGTCTGGTGCGTCGGATGGTCGTCGTCGCTGAAGAAGTCGGGCGATGCGAGGGCGACGCGCAGCACCGGAATCTGCAGTTGGGCGATGGCGGATGTGTAGCGGGGCGAAATGTCGGGATCATCGAGAATGAACTCGAACAGGGCCGCCACGGCATCGAGTACGGCAAGATCGAAGGGGCCGGCATCGGTATGGCGGGCATCCTGCTGCAATTGGCGCAGCAGCAGCGCGGGTGCTTCCTCGAGGAAATCCAGCCCGGCCGGCTGCAGGGTCTGCCAGTGCGTCAGCCGGTCGAGGAAATGCGGCAGGTGCGCGGTGAGGCCTGCGCTGCCAACAGGCAGGGATGCGCCCGGCTGGGCGAACCCGCCTTGAGGCGCGGCAGCCGTGGATTGCGACACGACTGACTGAAGATGCGCCAGGATGTCCTGCCCGACCGTCGACCCGGCGCGGCGCGGGAAGGGCACAGGAGTCAAGAGTTGAGTGGCTTGGGCTGCCACGCCTTGTGCATCCAGGTATTGATTGATCGCAATGTAGGTTTGTTTCAGGCTGTCGCACAGAGGGGCAGTGGCATGTTGAAGCAGGAGGGTGCCGCTCTGGGTATCCAGATCCAGCGAATCCAGCGCGCGCGACAGCGCCTGCACAACTGCAAGCGGTTCGTAGGCGTGGCTGGAATCGGTGGGGTGCTCCGCATCCCGGTGCAAGGCGGGCAGGCGGCTGAACAGCATCCGCATCTCGGGTCGCAGCGCTTCGCTCAACTTCGCGGCGGCCTTATTTTCGGCCAGTTGGCGGCCGAAATGGGCGTCGTCCACCAACTGCAATTCAACCGGGGCCGGCTGCTGAATCGTTTCGGGATGACTGAGCTGCTGGCGGAACTGGTCGGCGAATGCACTGGACAGCGCGTCGGGGTACAGATTGAGCCAGTCGAGGCAGGTTTGCCCGGTGGCCAGCATGGACGGCGTCATTTGGGCTGAGATAGCGCGCGCGAGGGTGTCCAGGATGGCGGTGCGGCTGCGCTGAAAGAAATTGTCCAGCGCCTGTGCCATGCGTGTTTCAGCCTCGTCGAGCAAGGCGGCGGCAGGAGGGGTTACCGGTGGGATACTCATGGGTCTAATAACAGTACCGATCAAAAGTGCGAAACTCGATACGGCCACGCCGGCCAGTTTATCGCCAGCCGGGTAAGCGAGGGCGCGTTCAGTTCCCGGAGGGAGCGAGCGCTGTCGTGGTGTTCACCAGATCCTGCACCAGACTGTGCAGCCGTGCCGGCGACTTCAGTGCGCCGTTCTCGGGGTCGAACGCTTCATCGGCATGAGATAGCGAAAACTGGCCGGGCAGTACCAGCACGCCGAGCGCGTTCAGTATCTGGCGCAGGTGGGGCAGCATGCGCATGCCGCCCAGCGAGCCGGGCGAGGCGCCGAGGATGGCGGCGACTTTGCCCTGATATGGCACCAGCCCCGATTCGCCCTGCCATTCGCGCGAGACCCAGTCGAGGGTGTTTTTCAGCAGCGGCGGGATCGAGCTGTTGTATTCCGGGCTTGAAATCAGCAAGGCGTCGTGTGTCTTGAACAAGGCTTTCAGGCGCAGCGCGTTGTCAGGCAGCCCCTCCTTGTCTTCCAGGTCGCCGTTATACAAGGGCAGCGGATAGTCCGCCAGGTCAATCAGGGTGACGTCGCCGCCGGCAGCTTGGGCCGCGTCTGTCGCCGACCGAATGAGCTTGCGGTTCCAGGAATCGCGGCGAATGCTGCCGGAAAAAGCGAGAATCTTGGGCATGGGGTTTCCTTGTATGAATAATCTGGCCATTGTACTGGTTGGGTCAAGCCGGTCTTGATTGACTGATTCGCAACCGGCCCCGCGGTGTAGGCTATGCGGAAGCGTAGTTTCCTGCGGGCATTCCCGGCACAATTCGGCAAGCCAAATGTAAATGGACCCCTTGCCGATGACTCAAGCGGAGCACGCGGATGCCTACTGAAAAAGCCCTGCCCGACAAAATGCGGCTCGATAAATGGTTATGGGCTGCGCGTTTCTTCAAGACCCGCAGCCTCGCCAACCAGGCCATCGAGCACGGCCAGGTCAAACTCGATGGCGAACGCGTCAAGCCGGCTCGGGAGATTCGGCCGGGCGATCGGCTGGACGTGCGAATCGGCGATTTCGACTGGGTGCTGACGGTGCGTGCGCTGGCGATGCAGCGTGGCCCGGCGCCCGTGGCGCAGCAGTTGTATGAGGAAGACCCCGCCAGCCATGCGCGCCGCCAACAACAGGTCAGCGATCGCAAGCTGGCTGCCAGCCCGGCAGCTGCAATCAAGGGGCGGCCCACCAAGCGTGACCGGCGCCAGATTCATCGGTTTACCGGAGACTGACACGACATTTTCGTGGCGGTTTGCCCCGCAAGCTTCAGGCAAAGGCATAAAATCGAACCGTCCCGAAATCTTGCAGTCATGACCTTTTCCCCTACATTCATCTTGTTCGCACGCCGCGCCGCGCGCTGGCTGGCCGGCTTGGCGGCTTTGGCCGCGTTGGGCTTTGCGACCGCTGCAGCCCTGATGTTTTTCTGGGTGCTGCCCAACATCGCCGATCACCGCGAGACGGTGGCCAGCATGATGTCGCGCGCGCTGAACCAGCGGGTGACGCTTGAGTCCGTGACCGGCGTGTGGCTGCAGGCGCGACCGGCGTTTCGTCTTCAAGGGGTGCGCCTGCATGACCAGGAGGGGCAGCCCGCGCTGTATCTGCCCGAGCTTGAAGCCACCTTTGCCTGGCGCTCGCTGCTGGTCCTGGAGCCGCGCTTCAGTCATATCGAATTGCAGGGGCTGGCGCTGGAAGTGCGGCGTGCGCGCGATGGCCACATTTATGTGGGCGGCATCCCGGTCAATCCGGCCGACCCCGGCAGCGGCTTTTCCAACTGGTTGCTGCGCCAGGGCCGGGTGCATCTGGGCAACGCGACCCTGATCTGGCTGGACGAAACGCGCAATGCACCACCTTTGACACTGGCAGCGGTGGATTTCACACTGGTCAATGTGCTGCGAACCCATCGAATGCTCCTGCGCGCCCTGCCGCCTGCCAGTCTGGCGCGCCCTCTGACCGTGGATGCGGAGCTGAGCGGTCGCGACGCGGACGATGTTCAGACCTGGAGCGGGACGATCAAGACTGAAGTCGCGGGCGTCTCGTTTCCGCAGTTGGCGACCTGGCTTGAATTTCCCTATCAACCCCGGCGCGGCTGGGGGGCATTGAATGTGCATGCCGATGTGGTGCGCGGCGAGGTGACGGGCGTGATCGCCGGGATCGATCTGCGATCCGTCGAGGCCATGCTGGATGCTGGCCTGCCACCGTTGCGGCTGGCCCAGGTGCGCGGGCAGGGCAGGTGGCAGCGCGGACAGGATGGCCAGCAGCTTGCATTTGAAAACGTGCGCGTGGCCCGCCCAGGCGCGGCCATGGGCGCACCGTTTGACATCGGGATGGCCTGGAATGCCGAGGCGCACGAGATCACAGCGAAGGCGCTGAACCTGGATGGATGGGAGAGCGTGCTGCCAAGCCTGCCCATGGAGGCCCCACTGCGTGAGCGTTTGCAAACCCTGCAGCCGCAGGGACGCTTTGATACCTTGCGGTTCAGGTGGACAGGCGCCCAGCCCGGGCTGGACAACTTTGACCTGGCCGCGGTCGTGACGGGCCTGGGGGTGGCAGCCTCAGGCAAACAGCCCGGCCTGACGAATCTGGCCGGCCGGATCGAAGGGGATGCGCGGGGCGGAAAATTTGCCATCGATTCCAGGCAGGTGACGCTGACAATGCCTGATCTGTTCCGCGATCCGGTGGTGGGGTTTGATGCGTTTCGTGCGCAGGGCAGGTGGAAGAAGACCGGACGGGGTCTCCAGTTGTCGCTGGATGACGCTGCTTTTGCAAACCGAGATGCAGCAGGCACGGCGAAGGGAACGTATGACGTGATTGCCAACCGATCGGACGAAATTGACCTGTCCGTGCATCTGAGCCGGGCCGATGGCACGGCGGTGTACCGCTATCTGCCCAAGAAAATCGGCGATAAAACGGTTGATTGGGTCAGGCAAGGGGTCGTCGCCGGTCATTCGGAGGATGCGCGCCTGACCCTGCGGGGGGAACTGGCCCGTTTCCCGTTTGTGGAGGGCAAGGGTGTGTTCCAGGTCGACGCGCAGGTCAAGGACGCGGTCATCAATTATGTGCCAGGCTGGCCTCGCATCGATGATATCCAGGGGCGGTTGATATTTCGAGGCGGAAGAATGGAAGCGACCACGAGCCAGGCGCGCATCTATGGTGTGAGTCTGTCGCCCGTGAAAGTCGTGATTCCGGATCTGCTGCACCACGAAGAGCAACTCGGCATCGAGGGCGAGGCCAACGGCCCGGCGCAGGATTTCATTCGTTTTGCCAACTTCAGCCCGGTGGCCGAGCGTCTGCGCGGGGTCACCGATACGCTGGTCGGAAGTGGGCCGATGCGGCTTGCATTGAAGCTGAACGTACCCTTGCGTCATCCTGCCGACACCACGCTTTCGGGCAGGTTGTCGTTGCTGGGCGGCACCTTGTTTCCGTCGGGATTGCCGCGGATCGACCAGGCGCGCGGCGAGATCAACTTTACGGAAAATGGCCTGAGCGCGAAAAACCTCAACGCCCAGTTCCTGGGGGGCGGGCTGCGGGTGGACGCGGCGACCCGCGAGGGGCAGGTGCAAGTGCTGATGCAGGGGCGGGTGACTGCAGCCGGACTGGGCCCCTGGCTGGGCGCGTCCTGGGGCAAGCGGCTGTCGGGCCAGGCCCAGTGGCGAGGCCAGGTTGACCTGGGGTCAGGGGGGGAACGCATCCGGGTCGAGTCCGATCTGGTCGGGCTGAGTTCCACCCTGCCTGCACCGCTGACCAAACCGGCGAACCAGCCACTGACCATGCTGGTCACCAGCCAGCCGGAAGCCGGGGGGCTGCGTCACGAGGTGCGGCTAGGCAGAATCGTGGGCGCGGTGTGGCGCAACACGAAAGAGGGGCGTTTCAATCGGGGGGAAATCCGCTTTGGCGGATCGGCGGTGCTGCCGGGCGACGAAGGCTTGCGTCTGGCCGGGAGCGGGCGGGGCCTGGATATATCGGGCTGGATGGCGGTGCTGCCTGACGGCAAGGATGGCAAAGCCTTGCCGTTGACGGCGGTCGACCTGAGCTTCGATGCACTGGATTTGATGGGGCGTCGTTTCCAGGATATCCATCTCCAGGGGCGGGCGCGCAACGGTATTTTACGAACCCAGGTGACCGGCCGCGAAATCAGCGGGACGCTGACCTACCGGCCTGCCATTGAGCAGGCATCGCGGATGTCCGCCCAATTCCGGCAATTGACGATTCCAGATGCGTCGCCGGGTGCCGGTGGCGCGCCCACGATGAACATGAAGGCCAGCGAGTTTCCCGTGCTGGATCTGTCGGTTGAGGATTTCCGCCTGCAGGATCGTGCGCTGGGCCGGCTGGAAACCGTCGCACGGGGTGCGCCGCAGGGGCTGGTGATCGATACGCTGCAGTTGACGCATGACGACAGCGTGTTCCGCATGAATGGCCTGTGGCGCGATGGCGGCTTGACCGAGACCCGGGCGGATCTGAGCCTGAAGGTGCTGGATGCCGGCAGGTTTCTGGCGCGTTTCGGGTTTGTCGATACGCTCAAGCGTGGCAGCGTGGACATTCAGGGCAATGCCACCTGGGAGGGTTCGCCGGCAGATTTTTCCTTCCAAAAACTGGCAGGGCAACTTGATTTCAAGGCGGCAAACGGGCAGTTCCTGAAGGTGGAGCCCGGCGTGGGCAAGCTGCTTGGGGTGCTGAGTCTGCAGTCGTTGCCCCGCCGGTTGAACTTTGATTTCCGTGATATCTTCAACGAAGGCTATGCCTTCGACGACATCAGCGCCACCTTGCGTATTGCGCGAGGCGTGGTCTACAGCGACGACTTCAAGATGCGCGGGCCGTCAGCCAAGGTCGGCATGTCGGGGCTTGCCGACCTCAACCAGGAGAGCGTGCAGTTGCGGGTTAAAGTGGTGCCGAAATTGTCCGAAGGCGTGGCGGTGGCTGGCGCCCTGATTGGTGGCCCCTTGGCAGGGGTGGGCGCGCTGGCCGCACAGAAGCTGCTGCGTGATCCAGTGGAGGAAATCATCAGCAGGGAATACATGGTGACGGGCGCGTGGCTGGCGCCCGATGTGAAACACCTGCCCAAGTCCAGGAACAAAACGGAAACGCAGGGAACCGAACCCTGATAGTGGGATATCTTCAATGACGACGAAAAAAATCGCTAAATCGACAGTGGCCCGGCCGAAGGGCTCGCAAGTCAGGAATCCGGCACCGCAGGCGGGCACTGTTCGCGTGGCCGCAATCCAGATGGCATCCGGGCCCAATGTGTCGGCCAATCTGGCCGAGGCCGAGCAGCTCATCGAACTGGCAGCCAATGCCGGCGCCCGGCTGGTGGTGCTGCCGGAGTTTTTCTGCATCATGGGGTTCAAGGATGCGGACGTGGTGAAAGTCCGCGAGGTGGAGGGCCAGGGGCCGATCCAGACATTTTTGTCGCGCATGGCGAAAAAGCACCACATCTGGCTGATCGGGGGCACGGTGCCGCTGGAAGCCAGCGTGGCGGACAAGGTCCGCAATAGTTGCCTGGTGTTTGACGAGCGCGGCAAGCAGGTGGCGCGTTACGACAAGATCCACCTGTTTGGTCTTGACCTTGGCAATGAGCGCTTTCAGGAAGCCAACCTGATCGAGCCGGGCGACAAGGTCGTCGTCGTCAACAGCCCCTTCGGGCGCATCGGACTGTCGATTTGCTACGACCTGCGCTTTCCCGAGCTGTATCGGGCCATGCCCGAGGTCGACGTGATCGTGGTGCCGTCAGCTTTTACTGCCACCACCGGCCGCGCCCATTTCGAAACCCTGATCCGCGCGCGTGCGATCGAAAGCCTGGCATATGTGGTCGCACCGGCGCAGGGGGGGTATCACCTGTCGGGCCGCGAAACCCACGGCGACAGCATGATCGTCGACCCCTGGGGCGTGGTGCTGGACCGGCTGCCGCGCGGTTCCGGCGTCGTCATCGCCAATATCAACCCGGCCTATCAGGCCAGCCTGCGCATGAGCCTGCCCGCGCTCAAGCATCGCTTCGTCGAATGCCAGCAGATCAATGTGAAAGTGGCCGACCGCCGCGTATCGCCCGACCGCGCCACTTTCGTCAAGAAATGAATCAGGATTGTCCATGAACCCCACCGACGCCTTCGTCCCCATTCAAACCGCCGAACAGCTCTTTCAGTCCGCCGAAGCCACATTGCTGGCCCCGAACGGGCTGGATGCCGACAAGCTTGCCCCCGTGTTCGGGCGGTTGCTGACACATGACGTCGATTACGCCGACCTGTATTTCCAATACTCGCGTTCCGAAGGCTGGAGCCTCGAAGAAGGCCAGGTCAAATCCGGCAGTTTCAACATCGACCAGGGCGTTGGGGTGCGTGCGATCTCAGGCGAAAAAACCGCGTTCGCCTATTCCGACGACATCAGCCTTGACGCGCTCGGTGCCGCAGCCGATGCTACCCGCGCCATCGCGTGCGCCGGGCAGGAGCGGCAGACTGCTGTGGCGCACCGCGCCGATGGCCGTCAGCTTTATCCTGCGGTCGACCCGCTGGCGAGCCTGGACGATGCCGCCAAGGTCGCTCTGCTTGAGCGGCTCGAAAAAAAGGCCCGCGCCATGGACCCGCGCGTGATCCAGGTCATGGCCAGCCTCGCCTCTGAATACGAAGTGATCTACGTTGCGCGTTCCGACGGCCATATGGCCGCGGACGTCCGACCGCTGGTTCGCCTGTCGCTGCAGGTCATCGCCGAGCAGGACGGGCGCCGCGAACAGGGCAGCGGCGGCGGTGGGGGTCGCTTCGACTACAGCTACTTCACCGACGACATCCTCGAAAAATATGCACGCCAGGCCGTGCACCAGGCCAGCGTCAACCTTGATGCGCGGCCTGCCCCCGCTGGCACCATGACTGTTGTGCTGGGGTCCGGCTGGCCCGGCATCCTGCTGCACGAAGCGATTGGCCACGGGCTGGAAGGCGACTTTAACCGCAAAGGCAGCTCGGCCTTCTCGGGCCGCATCGGCGAACGGGTCGCCGCCCCCGGCGTCACCGTCATCGACGACGGCACCATTCCGCAGCGCCGCGGCTCGCTCAACGTCGACGACGAAGGCAATCCCACCCAGCGCACTACGCTGATCGAGGACGGCATTCTCACCGGCTACATGCAGGACATGATGAACGCCCGCCTGATGGGCATGCCCACCACCGGAAACGCCCGCCGTGAATCGTATGCACACCTCACCATGCCGCGCATGACCAACACCCTCATGCTGAATGGCGACAAGGACCCGCACGAAATCATCGCCTCCGTGAAAAACGGTCTCTACGCCGTCAACTTCGGCGGCGGTCAGGTTGACATCACCAGCGGAAAATTCGTCTTCTCCGCCGCCGAGGCCTACATGATCGAAGACGGCAAGATCACCTACCCGGTCAAAGGCGCCACCCTGATCGGCAACGGCCCCGAAGTGCTGACGCGCGTCTCCATGATCGGTAACGACATGGAAATGGATTCCGGCGTCGGCACCTGCGGCAAGGAAGGCCAGAGCGTCCCGGTCGGCGTGGGGCAGCCGACGCTGCGGATTGATGGGTTGACGGTGGGCGGGACAGCGTAAGGCGGACTAATACATTGGGCGCAAAGTTTTTCGGTAATTGTGCCCTGTCCACTTTTATTTGTTGGTAACAAAGGCAATGAGTTAGTGAAAACGTTGTTTACGGCTTTTGGCGTTGTTGCAATTTTGGTTTCTGGGTGTGCTACAGCGCCATCACCACGGGCGAGTATCGTGCAGGACGCTGATCAACAATTAGTTGCCAATTGCCAATTTGTTGGGAGTGTCAGCGGCACCTCTGGGTGGGGGAATCTCGCCGCTTCCGCAGGTATCAATAATGCAAAGAATGAAGCTAGGGAACAGGCCGCTCAACTCAATGCAACCCATATAGTCTGGTTGTCAGTGGTGGGAGGATATAGCCCAAATGTATCTGGTAATGCGTATAAGTGCGGCATGAGTAGGGCGCAATAACTGAAGGACGTTGCACTGAATTCGTGTCTTAACACAAGCGTGCAAACCGCTCCGTCATCACTGCACTGGTTTTGATTTTCATCCCCTTACAGCCCCCGCCGGAAATCGAGCCTGACGGGCGGATCAGCGGCGAAGGTGTTTGAGCTCCGCTCACAAAAAACAAAATCAAAAATAGCAAAAGCGGGGCGAGTTCTCCGCCGCCCGTCAGGCAGGCTCGATTTCCGGGAACTCGGGGATGTCGGGGTGCCCTTCTTTTGGTTCCTTTTCTTGGGCAAGCAAGAAAAGGAACTTGCCGCCGGGCAATCCCCGGCCAACGGTCAGCCGCTCTGCGAAGGTTTAACTACAAGCGTGCTCCGCGACTGATCCAACTGGATTGCTTCGCTGTACGCAATGACGGGGCAAAGCCTCAGGCCAGACTCTCCAGCGACTGCAGTTCCCCAATCAAATACCCCTGCACGCAGTCGACCCCCAACTCGCCCACCTTGGTGAGGGTTTCGATGTCCTCGATGAAGCCCGCCACGGTCTTGATGCCCAGGAAGCTGCCGGTTTCCTGGATGGAGCGCACCAGCGCCTCGTCGATCATGCTGGTGGAAATATCATGCACCAGTGTGCGGTCGATTTTCAGGTAATCCAGTTTCATGCTCTTGAGGCGGGTATAGGAACTGCCGCCAATTCCGAAATCATCAAGCGTGAAACGACAGCCATGACGCTGTAGTTGCCGCATGAACAGCTGGGTTTGGGCATGTCCTTCGACTGCGTCGGCTTCGCTGATCTCGAAAATCAGCTTGTCGCCGGGCAGGTCGCCCCGGGCCAGTTCAGCCAGCAAAAACTTCAGAAACAGCGGGTTGGTGACCGCCTGGCCTGACAGGTTGATCGAGAAACCGCCCAGCGCAGCGAGCTTGTCTGCATGGTCACGCATCCACTGCAACACATTCCGGACGACCCAGCGGTCGACTTCAGTGACACGCTGCAGGCGTTCTGCCACGGCGATGAGGTCTCGTGTGGGGGGGGTGTTCGCTCCGCGCGCCTGGGGGTGCAGGAGCACTTCATAATACAGCGGTGTGCGAGACGGGTCGGCCGTGGCGACCACCGGCTGGCAGTCGAGGCTGAGCTGGTTGTTGGCCAGAATGTCGGTCAGCTCATGGGCCCATTGCGCCAGTTCCAGCACGCCGCTGTCGCCAACCCCGCTGCTGTACTGGACGATGGCCGTGCCGGACTCCCGGGCGCGCGCGCAGGCAGCATTCGCATTGTCGTAATAGCCATCGGGGTTGAGGCAGTCGCGCGCCCACATCAGGCCGGCTGCCGTCTTCACCTGATAGCGGGTGCCGTTGATTTCCTGTGGATGGGCGGCAATGGTGGCGAGCAGTGCCCGGGTCTGTTCCAGAGCCGTCTCCGGGTCAGTGGCTTCAATCCAGAACGCCACGCCTGATTCGCCAGCGCGTGCGAGCAAAGCGTTGGGCGGCAGGTGAGCTGGCAGCAGTTGGGAAAACTCACGCAGAATCGGCGTGCGGATTTCGACCCCGGCCACTTCTCCAGCCGGGTTGAGGATGTCGAGCTGGATCACGACGACTGCGTAGCCACCGTCCTTCAGTTTGCTGCGTAGCCAGTTGCGGCGAATGGCGCGGAAGAAGGTTTTGCGGTTGGCGAGCCCGGTGGGGGCATCGTGCGAGGACTGCCACAGCAGGTCGCGCTGCATCTTCTGGATCATCGCGCTGTAAGAGCGATCCATCAGCGGTAGTTCGAGATCCTCGGTCCAGTGCGCCTCGTTGTTTTCAAGCGACTGCAGCAGGTCGTGACGCTTGAGATCGAGCTTCTTGATGCCGCGGTAGTTGGCGAACACGTAGACGGGCGGCTGATCGCCAATCCAGATCAGGTTGAGTGGCGTGTCCAGGTTGGTGAATTGCAGCCAGTCGCCCACTCGCAGCCGTTCGGCCAGGTTATCCTGGACTTCCGTCAGCGACTCTTTGGCGGCTTCGTTGAGGCGAGCATCGACCGACGTGTGTTGGTGCTGCGCCTTGTCATCGTCGAACAGCGCAGCAGCCAACTGGTCGACAATGCGATCCTGCGCAAACTTGTCTGCACACACCTGGGTGAGCGCGCCGTCGATGCGCTGCAGCAAGGTTTGAATGTCAGTCGTGGTGGGCGCGACAGCGGGATCCGGCCCGAGCCAGGCACTCAGATTCTGCAGGACCTCCCAGGCTTCGCGGACTTCGTCGCTGTCAATGCCGAATCGCATCTCGGCGATCAGCAGCACATTGCGCCAGCCGCCATTCAACAGCTCAATCACGGCATTGGGAACCGGGCGCGCATCCAGCTGCGCAATGAGTTCGCGCACGATGCGCAGTTTGACGACCTCGGCACGCTGGCGGCCTTCGCACATTTCCTGCAAGCGGAAAACCCGCGCGGCGCGTTCGTTCAACAGCGGCTTGACGACACGTTCCAGCTGCGTACGGGCTTCTTCGAATACGCCCGGATTCTTGTCGGCTTCGGCGTTGATGCGGTCGGTCCAGCGGTTCATCAGCCGGAGCAGACGCGCATCCTTGATCTTGCCATCGTCACCCGCCACCATGCTGATGCGGTCGAGCGTGTTCAACACCTTGTGGGCCGGATGGGTCGGAGAGCTCAGAAACTGGGGATCCGACATCGCCAGTTTGATCAGGCTGGTTTCCAGTTGTTGAAAAAATGGCCGCATCCCGTCGCTGATCGATTTCTCGGCATGCATGGTGTCGAACAAGGCGCCAAACATGTCGACTGATTGCTGCATTTCATGCGTGACGGCGGGCGGCAGTGCCCCGGCGGCGGCCAGGCGTTGCAGGACAGGCGAGTGCGCCACGCCCGGCTGAATCGCCATTCCGGAATTTGCGGGCGCACCACCCGCACCCGCACCCGCACCCGCACCCGCACCCGCACCCGCACCCGCATGAGGGGGCTGCGCGGGCAAACGTCCGGGTGAAGCCAGTGCAGAGGCTGCCCCCGCCTGGGAGGGCACCGGAGACCGGCCCGAGGGTTGGTTCCGGAAGAAATCCATCAACGAGCCGGTGAGGCGGCCCAGGGCGTTTTGGAGCGGCGTGGTCGAACGCACGGAGGCGTCCGGTTCTGCTGCTGCCTCTTCTGGTGCGGCCGATGGTGTATCGGGCTGCGTCTCCGGCGGTGCGAAGTCGTGTCGGTGCTCAACCTCGGCCTGCGAGACTGGAAGCAAGGCCAGCAGCTCGGCATACAACGGCGCCAGATGGTCAGACAATACATCGCGCAGTGTCGCGTAGGCGACATGACGTGCGCGCGACAGCACCGGGACATCTTCCAGTGAGCTGCGATAGGCGTGGCTGATGACAGCGGGGCCGAACGGATTGTTGCTGTGGTCGCAGGCAAAGCCGAATAATTGCCCGATGCGCGGCTCGATATCGGCGAGTTGTTCGCGGAATTGTTCTTCCAGCTTGTTGGCCTCGGACGACGTGGCGAGCCAGTCTTCGAAGGCCAGTTCATCGACAAGCGCCAGTCCACCGTCCTGATTGTCGCGGGTGGCCTGGGTTTGTACCGGGCGCGCCTGCTTCAATGCATCCAGCACCTGCTGGACAAAGCGGGCCTGCACGGCTGCCGTGTGCTTGCTGAACTCATGCACTGCCGAAAGCAGCCCGCTGTGTTCAGCGATCCCGGTGGCCTGTACGGCTGCCGCGCTCAGTTTGTCACCCAGCACGCGCATGATTTGATCGTGCGCCTGAATCAGGGTTTCGCTCAGCAAGGCCGTGCCGGTTTCGCGCAGTTGAGGGTGTGCGTTGGAGGTGGGCAGGGCGGCCAGTTTTTGCCGGTGTCCGGCCATGCGCAGTTTTTGCAGCGAACGCAATGCATCAACTGGATGCCGGGAGAAGGAAACCCCCACACCGAGCGGGCTCAGGCGCTTGAGCAGCGCGGGCACGCGGAAGGTCTGGTTGCCAGTGGCCGACACCGGGGTGAAAACGATCTCCACTTCGGCATCCACTCGTTTGGCCAGCGAAGCGATCGCTGCCTCCGGGTTGGTGAACTTGAGGAACAGGCCGCTCTGACAGAAATCACGGATCTCGCACGCGATTTCGGTGTGCCCCGCCTGCGTGATGATGGCCGGCTGCGAGACCTGAAAGCGTCTGTCGCGCCGGTGCTCCTGGTCGCCGCTCGGCGTGTCCGTGTTGTTGGCCATGCTGCTCCTCTCCTTCCTTGGTATTTTGGTGATTATAGGGGGTGGATGCGCTTGGATATTTGAGGCGCAGGCAAGGATTCCCCAAAAGCGGTTGGCGCGGGACAGCGGGTTTTGATAAACTTGCGCGCATGAACATGGCCGTTGTGCCCTTTTTTAGCCGCTTTTATCCCACGCCGCAGGTGGTCGGGAGGCGCTGAGACGAGCAGCACAGCCTTAACGAAACCGCCAGCCTCCTGGCGGTTTTTTGGTGCGCCCGGCACGGGCGCACTCTTGGAGGTGAAAGTCCTTCCGTAAGTTGATCACAGCGAACGAAGCGAAGCGCAACTGCATGAGGGTGACCGAATGTGGGGAGGAAGCGTGGAGCGAAGCTGCGAGCCGATGAACAAGAACCGGAGAGCCTGCCCCGCGAAGCGCTTTGGGCATAGAAGGCGTTGCCGAGCAGGGCGAGCGGGCCAAATTCCGCGAAGCTCTCGTGATCAAGGCGAGGCGGCGTAGATCCGGCGGTTGTGCAGTGAAGGCGTGCGTTCTTACCCGGGGAGATCTCGCCTCATGGCTGAAAGGCCGACGCCGCAAGGCGGAGCGAGAAGTCAGCAGAGGCCGTAGTAGCTGCCGGTAGTGGGCGAAGGGCCGAACGAGGAGAAGTGTTCGAGACCATGTCGATGTTGAACGCAAAGCGTCAGATGTCTGCGAAAGCAGAGCGGGCAGGCGTAGCGCACGGTGAAGCCGGGCGCGATCCTGCCAGCGACGAAGCGTCTAGCCCGCGACAGGACACCGAGAGCACAGGGTCGGGACTGCTGCAAGCTGTCCTGACGAGAGAGAACCTGCGGCAAGCGTGGAAACGGGTCAAAGCCAACAAAGGGGCGGCGGGCGTGGATGGTCTGGACATTGAGCAGACCGCACGCCACCTCGTTACCGCGTGGCCGACGATACGCGAACACCTGCTGTGGGGGACGTACCGGCCCAAACCGGTACGACGGGTAACGATCCCGAAACCGGACGGCGGCGAGCGCGAGCTTGGCATCCCGACGGTCACGGATCGGCTGATCCAGCAAGCCCTGCTGCAAGTGCTGCAACCGATGCTTGACCCGACATTCAGCGAACACAGCTACGGCTTCCGCCCCGGACGGCGGGCCCACGACGCGATACTGGCGGCACAGGGCTACGTCCAAACTGGCCGGAAGATCGTGGTTGATGTCGATCTGGAGAAATTCTTTGATCGCGTCAACCACGACATCCTCATCGACCGCTTGAAGAAACGCATCGACGACGCCGGGGTCATCCGGCTGATACGGGCGTACCTGAACAGCGGCATCATGAGCGATGGTGTGGTGCTGGAGCGGTATCAGGGCACACCGCAAGGTGGGCCGCTGAGCCCGCTCCTGGCGAATGTGATGCTGGATGACGTGGACAAGGTGTTGGAGAAGCACGGCCATTGCTTCGCACGCTATGCCGACGACTGCAACGTCTATGTGCGCAGTCGAAAGGCAGGCGAGCGGGTGATGGCGCTCTTGCGCAAGTGCTACGGCAAGTTGCGGCTCAAGGTCAACGAGGCCAAGAGCGCGGTAGCGAGCGTCAAGGGGAGAAAGTTCCTGGGCTACAGCTTCTGGTTTGCCAAGGAAGGCGTCAAGCGCAGGGTGGCCGACAAGCCGATGGCGACGTTCAAGCAACGGGTGAGGCAACTGACCCGGCGCTCGTGCGGACGCAGCATGGCGGAGGTCATCGACAAGCTCAAACCTTACCTGTCGGGATGGAAAGCCTACTTCGGGTTGGCGCAAACACCGGGAATCTGGCGCACGCTGGATGAATGGCTGCGGCACCGATTAAGGGCGATCCAGCTCAGGCACTGGAGGCGGGGTAGCACGATCTACCGGGAACTGATCAACCTGGGCGCGGCCGAGCATGTGGCGAAACGCGTGGCACAAAATGC
>JAWOJD010000024.1:0-33998 GCA_046484355.1 Thiobacillus sp. | reverse complement strand
AAAAGAAGCGGTGCGGAATTACAAGGAAAAAGGTAGGGGCGGAAGGCTCCGAACCGGCTGCGGAAACGCGGCCCACGCCGGGTGAGATCGCGGTAAGTCGCCTGGGTGGAAACACCCAGGCGCTCTGGTCTGTGACCCCGGAAACCCCCGCTACAAGACCGAACGGGCTTTAGCGGCGGGAGGCTTCATTTATAAGGAGTCATTAACCCCTTAGGAGGGGTTGCTCTATCCACTGAGCTACCGGGGCGTGGCGGGCATTCTACCGAATCCCGCATGGATTGCCGAACTTGAACGAGTACCCCAATTGCTTCATAAGCCGACTATGATGCAGGCAGGAGAACACATGACAGAAATAGTGTTGGGCGGGTTGGCCGCTCTGTTGGTGCTGGCAAGCGCGGTTCTGTGGATGCTGAGACCCGGCTCACAACGCCAGGAAGGCAGTCCTGCACCTGACTTTGTCCTGCAGGATCAGGCAGGGCAGACGCATCGCCTGGGCGATTATGCCGGGCGCTGGCTGGTGCTGTATTTCTATCCGCGCGACGACACGCCCGGCTGTACCGAGGAGGCGTGCCGCTTCCGTGACGACGTCGGGGTGTTGGGCGACCTCAATGCGGCGGTGGTGGGGGTCAGCGTCGACAACACCCGTTCGCATGCCGACTTTGCGAATAAGTACGCGTTGCCGTTCCCGTTGCTGTCCGACCCGGACGGCCGCACGGCTGCGGCCTACGGAAGCCTGCTGAACCTGGGACTGGTGCGTTTCGCCCGTCGCCACACTTTCATCATCGCGCCGGATGGCCGCATCGCAGCTCGTTTCGACACAGTCACGCCATCCAGCCACGCGCAGGACGTGGCGCGCGCGCTGCGATCCTTGCAGCGATTTTCGGGATCAACATCAACATGAGCTGACTGCCAACCCATGCCATTGCCACGAGGCATCCCTCTCAGCACCGGCGCGGCTTTCGTCACGCTGATCGCCCTGATTTGCGGGCTGGCGTTGAACGGCCTGCTGCAACTGCACACGCTGGACACGCAGATGCGCACAATGGTCGAATATCACATCCGCAAGATCGACCTCATCACTCAAACCCAGGTGGCGGCCCACACCCGCACCGACAGCCTCTTCCACATGGCGCTGTCTGACGACCCTTTCGAGCGCGACGCCCATTTCCTCGCATTCAATCGCTCGGCCTTCCTGGTGGGCAGTGGACGCAACGCGCTGCGACAGATGGGCTTGAGCCCTGACGAGCAACGCAGCTTCGATGCGCAGACACACCTGGTCAACAACATCGAGGCCATCCAGGAACAGGTGAGTGACTTGCTCAAGGCCGAACGCTACCGTGAGGCCCGCAGCTTGCTGATCCAGAAAGCCATTCCCCTGCAGGATACGTTCAACCAGCAGCTAGCCGAGATGCGCAGCCAGTATCTGCAAGCCAACCTCACCGACCAGCGACAAGTGCGGCAAACTTACCAGCGCACGTTTCTGGTCACCCTGATATTCGGGCTTGCGGCGCTTGCACTTGCCATGCTGATCGCATGGCGCACGCTGCGCAAGATCGGCATCAAGTCACGGCAACTACACGAAGAGATGGCGGCACTCGAACGCTCGCGTTCCACCCTGCATGAAGAGGCCACGCATGACCCGCTGACCGGTCTGGCCAATCGGCGGATGTTTTTCGATCGCCTGCAGCAAGCCATCCGCCACGCCCATCGTTATGGCGGCAAGCTGGGCCTTCTGTATGTGGACCTGGACCGCTTCAAGGAAATCAACGACTGTCACGGACACGGCGTGGGCGACGCCGTGCTGACCGAGGTCGCGAAGCGGCTGTCATCCAACATTCGCGACTCCGACTCTGCTGCGCGCCTGGGCGGAGACGAGTTCGTGGTGTTGCTCGATGGCGTGCGGGATCAGGAGGATTTTCTCGCTGCAGCACACAAGATCGACCAAGCGGTAAACACGGACGCACGACTTTTTGAGTTCAACGTGAAGATCGCTGCCAGCATCGGACGGGCACTGTACCCGGACGACGGCACCGATGAAGATACCCTGATGCGAGCCGCTGACGCCGCGATGTATCGGGCCAAAACCGGATGCGAATCCGCGCGCCAGCTCAATCTGAATTTCAGCGGCGGTTGAAGCGGGCTGCATCTCTTGCACGGCGGGCCTTCGCGCTCCATATCCAGACATACTGCACACCGGACACCACGGCAATGACGAACACGGTGATGAACAGGGGCAACAACAAGTCACCCAGTTCGAGCAGCTGCGCCAGGCCGGCCAGCACCAGCGTCAGCAGGATAAATTCAGCCGCCATGTGCGTCTTGCCCAGCCAGGTGGGGTGAATGTCCAGATGCCCGGCCAGCCCCCGGTAGCTCAGCGCGCCAAGCACGATGATGCTGTCGCGCAGCAGGATTGCCAGCGTCACCCAGAGCGGAATCGCCCCCGCCTGCGTCAGCATGACCAGCGTCACCAAGCCCAGCACCTTGTCAGCGATGGAATCGAGCGCCGCGCCCAGTTGGGTCATCTGGTTGAGCCAGCGCGCCAGCAGGCCGTCGAGGCCATCCGATACGGCTGCTGCCAGAAACAGCCAGCAGGCAGCTTCCCAGCGCTGGTGTAGAATCAGCCAGCCTACCACCGGCACGGCGATCAGTCGCAGCACGCTGATGGCATTCGGCAGATTGAGGATGCGTTCGCTCATCCTAGAAACCGTTGTTGGACGTGCCCGATGGTGCGTTTGGGCGTGTGTCTGCCGCGAAGCAACGAGGCGGCAGGCCGGGGCCTGCAACGAGGCGCGACAAAGGCAGACGCGCGGCCAGACGTATCAGCGGGCGCGTAGCGTGCTCACCCAACAGATGAATACAATCGAAGGCAAGAAACTCAGTATTCATGCGGCATTTCCTACGGTGACAAGCGGTCAACTGCGGTTTTTAGGATTATCCCCGAACCCTACTCAATGAAGCGGCTGTCTGGCAATCTCATCCCACGCCTTGTCGAGCCGCTTGGCCGACACCGGATACGGCGTTTTCAACTCCTGCGCAAACAGCGAAATCCGCAACTCCTCCAGTTGCCAGCGGAAATCGTCCAGCACGGAGGGTGCCTCGCCCTGCACCTGCGCGCGCCGAGCAAGATACTTGTTCTGCAGCGTCAACACGCTGGCCATGCCGCGCGCATCGCGCTGCTCGGCGGCGGGCAGTTTCTCCAGCCGCTTGAGGATTCCGCGCAGATAGCGCGGCAGGTCTTTCAGATGCACCCACGGCGTGGCGGTGATGAAACCGGGTGCAACCAGTGCTGCCAAATGCGTGGTTTCGTCTCGCATCACGGCGGTGAACAGGGGCTTGGCGTTCAGCCGCGCCGTCACCTGCGCATGCAGGTCCAGAATCTCGCCAACGTCGCGCAGCAGTGACTGTTTAACCACCGCAATGCGCGGCTTGGCACGCTCCTTCTGCTTCTTGAACGCTTTTTCATTGCGCGGCGTGTCATCGTCTCCGAGCAGCGCGCGCGCGGCAATCGCGTCGACCAGTTCGGTACACAGCGTGTCTGCACTGCCCAGATTGCGGTACTTCAGCGCCAGCGCGGTTTCACGCCCGATATCCTTGTCGAGCTGCTTGAACTGGGCGGCCAGCGCCAGCCGCAGCAGCCGCACCACGCCACGGCGGGTTTCCTGCTCGGCGGCCTGCTGCGTATCGAGCAGGCGCAGGTCAACCGCCTCGCCGCTGTCCACCAGCGCAGGATAGCCGGTCAACTCGCGCCCGCCCCGGCTAAAGGCCACCTGCTCCGGCAGATCGCCAAAGGTCCATTCGGTGAGCCCGCCCTGCTCGAACCCGCCGGTGTCGGCCTCGCTGCCGTAAGTGATGCTCGCCGCCCCGCCCAACTGCTGTCGCAAGGCGATCAGATCACGTCCGCTGGCAAGCTCCTCGCCGCCATCATCGATCACGCTGACATTCATTTTCAGATGCGGCGGCAACTCGCCCGCCCAGTCCTCCGGCCGGATATCCGCCCCGGTCTTCTTGCGGATGAAGACCGCCAGGGCGTCGGTCAGGGGCTGCTCGCCGGGTTTCGCCATGCTCAGGAATTCGGTCACGGTATCGGGCAGCGGAATCAGCGGACGCCGCTTGTCCTTGGACAGGAATTTCAGCAACGCCGTGAGCTTTTCGCGGATCAGGCCGGGTACCAGCCAGTCGACTGTCGCCCGTTCGACACGGTTCAGCAGATACAACGGCAGCACGAGCGTCACCCCGTCGAGCACATGGCCCGGCTCAAACCGATAGCTGAGATTGCATGCCACGTCGTCCACCGCCAGCGATTCGGGAAACAAAGTGTGATCGGCGCCCAGACCCTCGCCCAGAATCTCCTCGCGCCGCAGGAACAACACCTTCGGATTGGCCGCCTCGGCGCTCGCGCGCCATTTTTCGAAAGCCGCGCCGTTGTGCAGTCCTGCTGGAATGCGCGCATCGAACACGCGGAAAATACGCTCCTCGTCCAGCCACACGCCCGACTTTCGGGCCTTATGCTCGAGGTCTTCGATTTCCTGGATCAGCGCGCGGTTATGCTTGAACCACGGCGCGCGCGTATCGTATTCGCCCGCCACCAGCGCGCCGCGAATGAACAGTTCGCGCGAAAGTTCCGGGTCGATGCTGCCGTAGTGAATCTTGCGCCGCGGCGCCAGGGTGATGCCGTACAGGCTCACCCGCTCAAATGCCACCACTCGCGCGCCGTCCTTCTCCCAGTGCGGCTCGAGATAGGTGCGAGTCAACAGGTGTTGGCCGGCGGCCTCAATCCACTCCGGGCGCACCTCGGCAACGGTGCGCGCCAGCAGCCGCCCGGTATCAGTCAGTTCGGCCGCCATGACCCACTTCGGACCTGCGCCAAGACCGCCTGGAGGGCGAGCGTCTGACGGCGTACCCCTTGCGGGTGCCTTCTTCGCCAGCGCCGAACCGGGGTGGATCGACAGCTTGATGCCGCGTGCGCCTTGGTAGTTTCCTTCGCCCGGCTTGGCCCGCGCCTTGCCGTCGTCGGACTTGAATCCGATATTGCCGAGCAGTCCGGTCAGGAGCGCCTGATGAATCGCATCGTAGCCGGCGTCCTTTTCATTGTCACGCAGGCCTAACTCACTCATCTGGGCATGCAGCTGGCCATGGATATCGCGCCATTCGCGCATCCGGCGGGGCGATAGAAAATGATCCTGCAGCAGCGTCTGCAGCTGGCGGTTGGTTTTCTTGTGCCGCACCTGCTCCTCGTACCAGCGCCACAGTTTCAGCCAGCCCATGAAATCGGAGCGTTCATCGGCGAATAACTTGTGTTTCTCATCCGCTGCCTGCGCCCGCTCCATTGGGCGGTCGCGCGGATCCTGCACCGACAACGCGCTGGCAATGATCAGCACCTCGCGCACGCAACGCTGCTTGTCCGCAGCCAGCAGCATGCGCGCAATGCGCGGGTCGAGCGGCAGTCGGGCAATCTTTTTACCGATGTCGGTCATTCGGCCCTGCTCGTCCAGCACATGCAGTTCGGCCAGCAATTGATAGCCGTCGGTGACCAGCCGTGTGCTGGGCGGGTCGATAAAGGGAAAGCCGACCACGTCGCCCAGGCCGAGAGATTTCATGCGCAGGATCACGCCCGCCAGCGACGAGCGCAGCAGCTCAGGGTCGGTGAAGCGGGGGCGGTTGGCGAAATCGGCTTCGTCGTAGAGGCGAATGCACACGCCTTCGGCCACCCGGCCGCAACGACCGGCACGCTGGTTGGCCGACGCCTGCGACACCTTCTCGATCAGCAGCTGCTCGACCTTGCTGCGCGCCGAATAGCGCTTCACCCGCGCGGTGCCGGGATCGATCACGTAGCGGATGCCCGGCACGGTGAGCGAGGTTTCCGCCACGTTGGTCGCCAGCACGATGCGCCGCTGCTGGTTGCTCGGCTTGAAGATTGCGTCTTGCTCGGCGACCGACAACCGGGAAAACAGCGGCAGGATTTCGGTTCCCGGCGGGTGGTGCTTGCGCAGGGCTTCTGCGGTGTCGCGAATCTCGCGCTCGCCCGGCAGGAACACCAGGATGTCGCCGGGCCCCAGGCGGGCCAGCTCGTCGGTGGCGTCGAGGATGGCAGTTATATCGCTTTGGGCATCACGTTTGCTCCCTCCCCCGCTACGGGGAGAGGGTTGTGGAGAGGGCTTACGTGCCTCTGCGTCTTCCTCGCGCTCAACTGGCCGCCAGCGGATTTCAACCGGATAGGTGCGGCCCGACACCTCGATCACCGGTGCGTCGTTGAAATGTTTGGAGAAGCGTTCGGCGTCGATGGTCGCCGAGGTGATCACCACGCGCAGATCGGCGCGCTTCTCCACCAGCGTTTTCAGATAGCCCAGCAGGAAGTCGATGTTGAGGCTGCGCTCGTGCGCCTCGTCGATGATGATCGTGTCGTAACGGGTGAGCAGCGGGTCGCCCTGGCTTTCGGCCAGCAGGATGCCGTCGGTCATCACCTTGATCGCAGTGTCGTGGCGCACCTTGTCGGTGAAGCGCACCTTGTAGCCGACGATGCCGCCCAGTTCGCCACCCAGCTCCTGCGCGATGCGCGCCGCCACCGAACGCGCGGCGATGCGGCGCGGCTGGGTGCAGCCAATCAGCTTGCCCGGCCGGACGCCTGCCTCCAGGCACATTTTAGGAATCTGGGTGGTCTTGCCCGAACCGGTTTCGCCGCACAGGATCAGCACCCGGTTTTTTTGCAGCGCGGCGAGAATATCGTCGCGGCGCGCGCTGACCGGCAGGTCGGGGTATGGGATCGACGTGCTGGCGTTCAACATACAAAATCATCCGCGAAGGACGCGAAGGTGCGTGGAGAAGTCCTCGGTGGCTTTCCTTCGTGTTTCTTCGCGTCCTTCGCGGACAAAACGGGGTTAGTGATTCTGGATATACCGTGCGTCATCGAAAGTTTCCAGCCAGGCCGGACGGTAGACCGCCATCACCGTCACCGCCATGCCGGTTGAAAAGGCCTCGGCCCAGCTGATCAACAGGGTGGCGAACGGCGTGTACTGCGCAAGCAGATAGTCCAGCGGATACGCATCGCCCAGCACCATCACCAGCGTAGTGGCCAGCCCGATCGACGCCACCGCCAGCGCCGCGCCGAAAAATCCGTTGACGAAAACATAGATGAAGAAATGTTTCGGCAAGTGGCGCTCGGCCAGGCTGAGCACGCCCCAGGTCACCGCCGCGGGCAGCACCACCTGCAACATCGCATCGGCCCCCAACGCCGTCAGATTGCCGCGGCCGAACGCCACATTCGCCAGCAGAATCAGTACGCCGGCGACACTCGCGCGCCCGAAGCCGAACATCAGGGTGAGCGCTGTCATGCCATACAGATGAAACGCCAACCCGGGCTGCACGCCGGTGCGGATCTGCCACAGCGCCAGCATCATCACCGTGGCGCCCAGGAACAGGTTCAGGCGCACCGGTTCGGCAAGCCTGCGCCAGTCACCCGACATCAGCCAGCGCCAACCGAAATACGCCAGCCCCAGCCAGCCGATCAGGTGAAACGAATGCGGGAGCACAAGCGCGGTAAAATTCATCCGCGGATTTTACGCGATGCTCCCGCCCGCTGCCGCACCCTTTGTTCCGAGTGCCCGCCATGCCCGCAAAAACCCCGAACACCCCGCTCAGCGATGACGATATCGACACGCTGGCCGACCTTGTCGACGCGGCCGCTGCGTGTACCGACGCGCCGCTGTCGCTCGAAGGCATCGACGGCTTCATCACCGCCCTGCAATGCGCGCCGCGCACCCTCGCGCCCGAAGCCTATCTCCCGGTGCTGTTCGGGCAGGACGATCCTGTCGCGCTGTTTGCCGATGCGGCCGAATACGACCAATTTCAGGCGCTGCTGACCCGTCGCTGGAACGCCATCGCACGCGCGCTCGCCGCTCCGATCGACGACCTGGCCGACCCGCGCGCGCTGTCTCCGCTCATCATGGATTGGGAGGCCATGCTGGACGACATGCCCAGGAAAGAGGCCGACGCCCTCAGGGCAGAAGGCGTGCCGACCTATGCCAGCATGTGGGCAGCCGGATTCCTGCAGGTGGTGGAACACTGGGAGGCCGACTGGGAACTCCCGCCGGACAGCAAGGATGAAGCCTTCGTCGATGAAATGCTCGACCCGCTGTATGTGCTGATGACGCCGCCCGACGAATGGACGGACGAGGAGCGCCAGACCAGCCGCAACGACTACGTCGCGATGGCCATCTGGAGCTGCTACGAACTGCGCGATTTCTGGCGCGACCGTGGCCAGGCGCCGCGAGGCTAAATAATATTGTCACCTGATCCGGATACCCTCGACCCGACATGAACCTTGTCCTTTTCGACCTCGACAACACCCTGCTTGCCGGCGACTCCGACTATGAATGGGGACAATTCCTCATCGCCAAGGGCGCCGTCGACGGCGCGCATTACGAAGCCAAGAACAAGGCGTTCTACGAGGACTACAAGGCCGGGCGGCTGGATATTTATGCCTTCCTCGCCTTTGCCCTGCGCCCGCTGGCCACCCACTCGCGTGCCCAGCTCGATGCCTGGCACGCCGAATACATGACAACGCGCATCCAACCGATGATCACGCAGGCTGCGCGTGACCTGGTGAATCGCCACCTCGACGAAGCCGATCTGGTCGCCGTCATCACCGCCACCAACAGCTTCGTCACCGCCCCGATTGCCCGGGAATTCGGCATTCCGCATCTAATCGCCACCGACCCCGAGGAAATCGACGGCCGCTTCACAGGAGAAGTCTCCGGCACGCCCTGTTTTCGTGAAGGCAAGGTCACCCGCCTCGCACACTTTCTCGAAGCCCACGGCGCCCGCCTCGACCAGCTCGACAGCAGCTGGTTTTATAGTGATTCGCACAACGACCTGCCGCTACTGGAAAAAGTCATGCACCCGGTTGCCGTCGATCCCGACCCCACCCTGCATGACCATGCGCGGGAAAAGGGCTGGCCGGTGATATCGCTGCGTCATTCATAATGTTGGCTGCCGCCAGGAACTGATCGCTTATGTCATCCACCACCACGCTCGCCGAAAGTGTCGCCCACCAACGCGACGTCCTGGCCAACCTGCTGCGCGAACCGCTGGCGCTGGCGGCGCAAGCCTGTAGCCGGGCATGGCCCAGCCGGGCCGGGATCAATGCCGCGCTGATGCACGCGCTGACCACCCTGCCCGCCTGCAAATACATGTATGCACTCGACACCCACGCGATTCAGCTATCCGACAACATCAGCCACGAAGGCCTGATCGATACCGATTACCAACGTGACCGTGCGGATCGTCCGTATATGCGCGAAGCCGTGCCAAACCAGGGATTCCTGCTATCGCAGGCCTATATCAGCCTGCGCGCCAAACGCCCGTCACTGACCGCCATCCAGATCGTGCGCAACGACGACGGACAGGTACTTGGCTTCGTCGGCGCCGATTTCGACCTGCGCGACCTGCCCATCACCGGCAAGCTCTACGACGAACCCACCTACTGGCGGCAAATCAAGGGTGACCCGGCGATTCGCGGCGCGGTCTTCCAGCAGACCCGCAGCGAAAGCCAGCTGGACCTCAATCTCGACACCGTGCTCGGCGTCATGGAAGAGCTGATGACCGATCGCGGCGTCTTCCACGGCAAGCTGCATTTTTCCAGCAGCCGCGCCACCATGTGGCTGGTCGATGACCCCTATCGCTACCGTCTGCTCGACATCGACGCGCTCACCGACCCCGACACCTGCCTGATCTATCCGCGCCGCCCCTACCCCGACGACGCCGTCGTCCCCAAGGACAAAATCCGGCCCGTGCTCGACGGCCTGCGCGCCCTGCGCTTCATGGACGAAACCTTTTACCTGCGCGCCGGCTCGCTCAACATCTTCAATGGCATGGTCGGCCTCACCTTCTCGTGCGACGGCTCGCACTACCTGCCGTGGGACGAATTCCTAAGTAAGGGCTACGACTTCTGGGCGCCGGACAAACTGACCGGACAAGCCTGCCCGATCTGAACGGCAAGCGCAGGAGGCCTTCAAGGCTCCGCTCCAATAACCTCTCCAGCGCAAAGGGTTGAAGCACAAGCCTTCCCCGGCGGATAATGCGCCATTGCGTCCGGCAGCCTGTTTTGGAAACTTACCTTCTCATCCTTATTTCCACGGTGTTTGTGAACAACATCGTGATGGCCAAGATTTTGGGCTTGTGCCCGTTCATGGGCGTGTCGCGCAAGCTGGAGACGGCGATCGGCATGGGACTCGCGACGACGTTCGTGTTGACGCTGGCGTCTGGGGCGAGCTACCTCATCAACGAATACCTGCTCGGCACGGAGCTGTTCTACCTGCGCACGCTGTCTTTCATTATGGTGATTGCGGGAATCGTGCAGTTCACCGAGATGTTCATCCACAAGACCAGTCCGGTGCTGTATCAGGTGCTGGGGATTTATCTGCCCTTGATCACGACCAACTGCGCGGTGCTGGGGATTCCGCTGCTGAATGTGCAGGCGCAGCACGGCTTTGTCGAGTCGCTGTTTTTTGGCGCGGGCGGGGCGATTGGCTTCACGATGGTTCTGATCCTGTTTGCCGGCATCCGCGAGCGGCTGGAAACGTGTGATGTGCCCACGCCGTTCAAGGGCACCAGCATTGCAATGATTACCGCGGGGTTGATGTCGCTCGCGTTCATGGGTTTTTCAGGACTGGTCAAATAATGCTGGCGGCGCTGGGGGTGATGCTTGCCATCGCTATCGTGATCGGCCTGGTGCTGGGCTGGTCGGCGATCCGCCTCAAAGTGGAAGGCAATCCGCTGGCCGAGAAAATCGATGCCATTCTGCCGCAGACGCAGTGTGGGCAATGCGGTTTCCCCGGCTGCAAGCCTTATGCCGAGGCCATCGCCAAGGGCGAGGCTGACATCAACCAGTGTCCGCCCGGTGGCGAGGACGGGGTCAAGCACCTGGCCGAGTTGCTGGGGGTGGAGCCCAAGCCGCTCGACGAAACCCACGGCACGCCCAAGCCCAAATCGGTGGCTTTCATCGACGAGCAGACCTGTATCGGCTGCACGCTCTGCATCCAGGCCTGTCCGGTGGATGCGATTGTCGGCGCGGCCAAGCAGATGCATACCATTGTGGCGGCTGAATGCACTGGCTGCGAGCTGTGCCTGCCCCCCTGCCCGGTCGATTGCATCGCCATGGTGCCGATCGCCGAAGACCTGGCGCACTGGAAATGGAAGCATCCGGTGGTGATGTTGAAGCGCGTCGCATGAGCAGCGAGCCTCGGAACGTGCGAGCGGCCGCGAACGCACGCAGCCCCCGACCTGAATTGGCAGCCTTCGGTGAGACTGCCGGAGGGGGCGTCGCATGAGCCGCGAGTTGTTCACCTTCAAGGGCGGCGTGCATCCGCCCGAGCACAAGTCGGAATCCACCTCGCGACCGATTCATGCTGTGCCGCTTCCCAGGCAACTGGTAATCCCGCTGCGCCAGCACATCGGCAATCCGGCCAAGCCGGTGGTCAATGTCGGCGATCGGGTCAAAAAGGGCCAGATGGTCGCTGCAGCCGACGGCTACGTATCGGCGGCGGTGCATGCGTCCAGTTCAGGCGTGGTCACCGCAATCGGTCCGCACCCGGTTCCGCACATCTCCGGCCTGCCCGATCTGTGCATCACGATTGAGACCGACGGCCTCGACGAATGGATCGACCACAGCCCGCTCGATTATCAGAACATGGATGCGGCCGAATTGCGCATGCAGTTGCGCGACCTCGGGCTGACCGGTTTGGGTGGGGCGGTGTTTCCCAGCGCGATCAAGCTGGATCCGGGTGCCACGCGCCACTGCACCACCCTCATCATCAACGGTGGCGAATGCGAACCCTGGATCACCTGTGACGACGCGCTGATGCGCCACCATGCCGCAACCATCCTGCAGGGCGTGGCAGTGATGAAGCATTTGCTGGGCAGCACCGAAGTGCTGGTCGGTATCGAAGACAACAAGTCCGAGGCCATCGCGGCAATGGAAGCCGCAGCGGCAGACGTGAATTTTGCGGTTGAAGTCGTCGCGGTCCCCGCAATCTACCCCGGCGGCGGCGCCAAGCAGATGATCCAGACGCTGACCGGCAAGGAAGTGCCCTCCGGCAAGTTGTCGACCGATATCGGCATCCAGGTGTTCAACGTCGGCACCGCGTATGCGTTGGCACGCGCGGTGCATCATGGCGAACCGCTGATCTCGAGGCTGGTCACTGTCACCGGCCATGTGCTGCGCCCACAGAACATAGAGGTGCTGATCGGCACCCCGATGCACGCACTGATCGTGCTGGCGGGCGACCGCGACGGCACCACCGGCGTGTTGATGGGGGGGCCGATGATGGGCGTGCCGATGCCGAGCCTGGAGGTGCCGGTGGTCAAGGCCACCAATTGCATCCTGGTGAAATCGGACGCGCTATTTCCGCCGCCGCCGCGCGCCATGCCGTGCATCCGCTGCACCCGCTGCGCCGATGTCTGCCCGGCCGAATTACAGCCGCAGGAATTGTTCCGTTTTGCCAACGCAGGCGATTTCGGTCGCGCACAGGAATACCACCTGTTCGACTGCATCGAATGCGGCTGTTGCAGCTATGTCTGCCCCAGCCATATCCCGCTGGTCGACTTTTATCGCTACGCCAAAAGCGAAATCTGGGCACGCGAAAAAGAGAAGCGTGCCGCCGACCTGGCACGCGAACGTCACGACTTCCGTCAGTTCCGGCAGGAACGCGAGAAAAAGGAAAAGGCCAAAAAGCTCGCCGCCAAGGCGCAGGCCAAACGTGCTGAACTGGCGGCGGCCGCTGATGGAAGCGCCGGCAGCACTGAAGTCGATGCCAAGAAGGCGCTGATCGCCGCCGCCCTCGCCCGCGCGCAGGCCAGCAAATCCGGCATCTCGCCCAAAAACACCGACAGCGTGTCGGCCGACACCCAGCGCGAGATCGAGGAGATCGAAGCCCGCCGGGCTAAAATCCGCGAACTGGCACGTCAGCCGCTTGAGTCAGACGACACGCACAAAGGCCATCAGGAAAAGTAAGCACGCATGCCAGCTCCCTACATACTCGACCGCAGCAGCGTCACCCAGGTCATGGCCTGGGTGCTGGCAGCCCTGCTGCCCGGGGTCGTGGCGTATGTCTGGCTGTTCGGGTCGGGCATTCTCATCACGCTGGCGCTTGCCTCCGTCACCGCGCTGGGGGCCGAGGCCGCCATGCTGAAGGCGCGCGGGTATCCAACCAAGCCCTACCTGGCCGATCTGAGTGCGCTTGTTACCGCCTGGCTGCTGGCCTTGTCGCTGCCCATGCTTGCGCCCTGGTGGCTGATCGTCACCGGCACGCTGTTCGCCATCGTGGTCGCCAAGCACCTGTATGGCGGACTGGGCCAGAACATCTTCAATCCGGCGATGGTGGGCTACGCCGTGCTGCTTGTGTCGTTTCCTGTGCAGATGACGCAGTGGAGCGGCCCGCTCGAACTGACACCGGTCCATCTGACCCTGGGGCAAAGCGCGACGGTTATTTTTGGCGGCGACCTGCCCAAGGCCACGCTCGACGCCGTCACCATGGCGACGCCGCTGGATGCGCTGCGCACCGGCCTGCTGCAGCAGTTGACCATCGACGAAATCGTGACCCGGCCCATTTTCGGCCACTATGGCGGCGTCGGCTTTGAATGGCTGGCAGGCGCATTTCTGGCCGGCGGGTTGCTGCTGTGGGCCTTGCGCATCATCGGCTGGCAGGTGCCGCTGGCTTTTCTGGCCGGTATCTGGCTCACCGCCGGGTTCCTGCATTTCTTTGATGCCGGACGATTCGGTGCGCCGTGGTTCCACCTGTTCACGCCGTCGGTCATGCTCGCCGCTTTTTTCATCGCCACCGACCCGGTGTCGGGCGCGACCACGCCGCGCGGGAAGCTGGTCTTTGGCTTTGGTGCGGGTTTCCTTACCATTGTCATCCGGACCTGGGGCGGCTACCCCGACGGTGTCGCGTTTTCCATCCTGCTGATGAACCTGTGCGTGCCGCTGATCGATCAATACACGCAACCGCGCATCTACGGCGAAGCCGTGGGTAAGGGCAGGCCTCGCGGTGCCCGCAAGGAGCCGCGCGCGTGAGCCTGGTCGCCAGCCGCAACGCCCTGCGCACCGGCATGATCCTGTTCGTGTTTGCACTGGTCGGCACGGCATTGCTGGCGCTGACCCATGACCGCACGGCGCCGGTCATCGCCCGCAGCCAGCAGGCGCTCAGACTCGCGCTCATCAACCAGGTCATGCCGGCCAAGCTGCACAACAACGACCTACTCGCCAGCGAGCAAAGCGTCCCGCCCAATGACCTGCTGGGGACGCGCCAGCCCTCGTCGCTCTGGCTGGCGCGGCAGGACGGGGTTTTCAGCGGCGTGGTCATGGAAGCGATTGCGCCCGATGGCTACAGCGGCGATATCAATCTATTGATCGGGATCGATGCAAGCGGAAGCATCACGGGCGTGCGCGTCACGAGCCACCGTGAAACGCCAGGCCTGGGCGACTACATCGATCGCAGCAAGAGCCCCTGGATCGACCAGTTCGTCGGCAAGACACTCACGTCTCCGCCGCCCAAGCACTGGAAAGTCGTCAAGGACGCAGGGGTATTCGACGCTCGCGCGGGCGCCACCATCACTCCGCGCGCTGTGGTCAAGGCCGTCAAGAGCGCGCTCGACTATTTTGCGCGGAACCGCGCGGCCTACGCCGCACCGCTCCCTGCCAAAGCGAAGGAGGCAGAATCATGATCACGATGAACGAATTTCGTACGCTGTTCCACAACGGCCTCAGCAAGCAGAATGCCGGACTGGTGCAGTTGCTCGGCCTGTGCCCGCTGCTGGCGATCAGCAACACCCTGGTCAACGCGCTGGCGCTGGGACTGGCGACCATGCTGGTGATGGTGTCCGCCAGCGGCGCCGTCTCTGGCGTGCGCCATTTTGTGCCGCACGAAATCCGCATCCCGGTCTTCGTCCTCATCATCGCGGCACTGGTCACGGTGATCGATCTGCTGATGAATGCGTACGTGTATTCGTTGTACCTGGTGCTGGGGATTTTCATTCCGCTCATCACCACCAACTGCATCGTGCTGGCGCGCGCCGACGCGTTCGCATCGAAGAACCATCCGCTGCACAGCGTGATCGACGCATTCGCCATGGGCCTGGGCCTGACGCTGGTGCTGGTGGTGCTGGGTGGAGTTCGTGAACTGGCCGGACAAGGCACCCTGCTGTCCGGGATCGATCTGGTATTCGGTGAGGCTTCGAAGAGCTTCGTCCTGCATGTGCTGCCCAATTATCACGGTTTCCTGCTGGCGATCCTGCCGCCCGGCGCCTTCATCGCACTCGGCCTGCTGATCGCCGCGCACAACTGGAACAAGGCACGGGTCGAACAGCGCGCCCACGCTGCTGTCCCGGTGCCTGCTTAACGCTGCAGCCCGATGAATCAAGCCCGGCGCCACGAAATCTTCAGCCGCCTGCGTGCGGCCAACCCTCACCCCAAGACTGAACTCGAATACACCACGCCGTTCGAGTTGCTGGTCGCTGTGGTGCTGTCGGCGCAATCCACCGACAAGGGCGTGAACCTGGCGACGCGCAGGCTGTTTCCCGTGGCACGCTCGCCCGAGGCCATGGTTGCGCTCGGCGAAGCTGGTCTGGCCGACTGCATCAAGACCATCGGGCTGTACAAAAGCAAGGCCCGGCACCTGATCGCCGCCTGCAAGATGCTGATCGAGCGTCATGACAGCCAGGTTCCGGCTGACCGTGCCGCACTCGAAGCCCTGCCGGGGGTGGGCCGCAAGACGGCGAACGTGATCCTGAACACTGCCTTCGGCCAGCCGACGATGGCGGTCGATACCCATATCTTTCGTGTTTCCAATCGGATCGGCCTCGCGCCCGGGAAAACGGTGCTGGAAGTGGAAAAAAAGCTGCTCAAGACCATCCCGCCGGAATTCCGCATCGACGCTCACCACTGGCTGATCCTGCACGGACGCTATGTCTGCCAGGCTCGAAAACCGAAATGCGGCGAGTGCATCATTGCCGACCTGTGCGAATTCAGGGGCAAGCTTGTTTAATCCCAGCCGCGACCAGGTTCGCCAGTTCTTTTTCGGCGTATGGGCGAAATACCGCGCCGGCCAGCCACTGGCAGGGGCGGAGCAGCCTGCGCTCGACGCGGTGCTGGCGCATCCCGAATACCACGCCCTGCTCGACCAGCCCGAGCGTTTCCAGGAACGGGATTACCTGCCCGAATCCGGCGAAACCAATCCATTCCTGCATTTATCGATGCACCTGGCGATCACCGAGCAGCTGTCGATCGACCAGCCGCCGGGAATCCGCGCGCGCTACCAGCAGCTGCTCGAGCGGAACGGCGACGAGATGGCGGCCCAGCATGCGGTCATGGAATGCCTGGCCGAAATGATCTGGCAGGTGCAGCGTTACCAGACCCCATTCGATTCCGCAGCCTACCTGAACTGCCTCGATCACCGCCTCGGCACCGCCTGAGCCGCCAAAACAAGCGCATCTTCCTGCAAGACGGGCTACATTTTGCCGGGTTTGTGTCGTTACAGCTTATGTCATGTATCTCGTCCGGCTCCGCCGGGGACATTCAGGCGTCCCGACCTGGACCCCCGCAGCGAAGTCGATAACCGGAACAGGTTGATTGATGTCACAGCTCGAGCAACTCAAGATCAGCGGCCAACTGCCCAGCCCCCGCGGGGTTGCGCTGGCCGTGCTTGAGCTGTCGCGCCGCGAGAACACCTCCCTGGGCGAAATTGCCCGCGTGGTGCAGACCGACCCCGCCTTGTCCGGGCGGCTGATCAAGCTGGCCAATGCCGCTTCACACATCGCCCGCCCGGTGGTGTCGGTTCAGGAAGCAGTCGTGCGCCAGGGCATGGCGACGGTTCGCCGGCTCGCGCTGGGTTTTTCGCTGCTCGATCACTACCGCGCCGGGACCTGCAAGGCGTTCGACTATCAGGCGTACTGGTCCCACTCGCTGCTGATGGCGCTGACGATGCAGGCGCTGGCCGCCCGTGTACGGGTTGGCGACAAGGATGAACTGTTTATTTGCGGCTTGCTGGCGCAAGTCGGTCAGCTGGCGCTCGCGACAGCCTATCCCGATGAATACGATGCCGTTCTGACGGCCCACCAGGAGTGCCCCGGGCAGTTGCTTGCCACCCTCGAGCGCGCGCACCTTGAAACCGATCACAACGAGCTGGGGATCGTGTTGATGACCGAATGGGGGATCCCGCAGACGTTCACCGCCCCCCTGATGCATTACGAGAATCGGCAGCACCCCAGTTTCCCGCACGATTCGCGGGCGACCAGCATGATGCTGATGCTGCGCCTGTCGCATGATCTTGCCGACCTCGCGCTCGCCGACGCAGAGATCCAGCCGGAGCTGGCGCGAGAATGGATGGAAATGGGCATCAAGCTCGACCTGCCGGCAGACGCTGCGGGAGGCTTTATCGACGGCGTGATCGCAAGTTGGCACGAGTGGGGCGCGCTGCTGAAAATCCCGACTGCCGTACTGCCACCCTTCGAGGACATCAGCCGTGGGAAAGTGGAATCGCCCGCAGGCTCACCCTCGCCCCTCCGCATTGTGCTGGCAGACGGCAATGCCTTTACCCGCCGCAAGATCATGTCCCTGCTGGTCGAGGAAAGCGGCCACATCGTCTACCCGGCGGACAATGGCAACACCGCCCTGGCCCTGGCGATGGAGGTGCTCCCGCACGTCATCATCGCGCACTACGACCTGCCGCAGCTGGATGGACCGGAGTTATGCCAAGCCTTGCGCGAAACCGATGAAGGGCGCCGCATGCACTTTCTCCTGATGGCCGACGACCACGGCGAGGAACAGCTGACCCGTGCGTACGAAGTGGGTGCTGACGGCTACACCCCCAGCAGCATCAGCGGCAAAGGACTGTGCATGCGGCTCCAGGCCGCGCAACGGATGGTGCAACTGCAGGATGCCTGGGAGAAAGACCGCGCCCAGCTGCGCCAGATCGCCGCCGAACTGGCGGTGGCCAATCGGCGCCTGGCCACCGCTGCATTGACTGACCAGTTGACCGGATTACCGAACCGGCGCTCGGCGATGGACCAGCTTGGCCAGGCCTGGAGCGCAGCCACGCGCTCAGGCACGCCTCTGTCGGTCATGGTCATCGACATCGACCATTTCAAGAGCATCAACGACGCGCATGGTCACGCCACCGGAGACATGGTGCTGCGAGAGTGCGCTGCCAAACTGCGCGCATCGGCGCGCCGTGAGGACAGCGTTTGCCGCATCGGCGGCGAAGAGTTTCTGGTCATTTGTCCCAACACCGACATCCGGGATGTGCTGCAATCCGCCGAGCGCCTGCGCGCCAGTCTTGCGGCGAAGCCGTTTGTTATCGGACAGGCCAATAAAATCATTACGGCGAGCATCGGGGTATCGACTCGTCAGGCCGAAACTGCCGATATCGATGCTCTGGTGAGCGAAGCCGACCAGGCCCTGTACGCGGCAAAGAATTCGGGGCGCAATCGCGTCCGCGCCAAACCGATCAAACCCGAGTAATCTCGATGCGCAAGCAAAACGGGCGTCGCCAGCATGCTGGCGACGCCCGTTTTGCTCAGTTGCGCACCTTCAGTATTTCAGGGTCAGGCCCTTCTGTTTCGAGAAATACAGCGCCAGATCAAGCATGTCCGTATCGGACAGATTTTCCACCTGCCCGGCCATGATGGCATTCTTGCGCTTGCCCATCTTGTAATCCTTGAGCGAATGGTAGAGATAGTCACGATGCTGGCCCGCCAGCATAGGGAAGGACGGCACGGTACTGACCCCGGTTTCGCCATGACAGGCTGCACAGGGGGCGGACTTGGCCTTGCCGGCTTCATAGTTGCCCTTGGCGTGCACCGGTAGCGAGAACCCCAGCACAACCGCGGCGAGGATGAACAATGTTGGTTTCATGATGTTGTCCCCGGTTAGTTGGCTGGGCCGCTGTACGACGACGCATAGTAGGCAGCGAGGTCTTCCATGTCCTGCTCAGACAGGCTGCCTGCAATCCCCTTCATGCTCGGGTGGCTGCGCTCGCCGCTCTTGTATGCCTTGAGCGCCGAAACGATATACTCCGCGTGCTGGCCGCCCAGATTGGGAACGCTGTATACGCTGGGGTAGGCAGTGCGCCAGCCGGGAATCCCATGGCAACCGGCACACATCGACGTTTTCTGATATCCGGCCTTGGGGTCACCCGCCGCCTGAACCGGCGCGACCCCTCCCATCAGCACGAACGCGCACAGCGTTATTGTAGTGAGTTTCATCTTCCTCGCTCTCTCTCTTTGAGTTGTCGTAGGGGCCCTGTCTGACGCAAGGCTCGGACTTATTATAAAACCGATCGGGCGGTCTGATGCATCCTGGAAGCCAGAATGTCCTTTTATAACAATAAGTTGTATACTATCTTCTAATATGCTTCTGGACTTATCGTGATCGATCTCAAGGCCTGTCCGCTCTGGTTGTATCGCCTGCTGCCCTTTCTGCGCTGGTGGCCCAGCGTCACCCCGCAGACATTCAAATCTGACAGCCTTGCCGCACTCACGGGTGCGTTGATCGTGCTGCCCCAGGCCGTGGCATTTGCCACCATTGCCGGCCTGCCACCCGAATACGGCCTCTATGCCGCCATGGTGCCCGCCATTGTCGGCGCATTGTGGGGATCGAGCTGGCATCTGGTATCGGGGCCGACCACGGCAATTTCGATCGTGGTGTTTGCCTCGATCAGTCCGTTGGCCGAGCCAGGAAGTCCCCATTTCATCGGCCTGGTCCTGACCCTCACGCTGCTGACCGGACTCATCCAGGCAGCGATGGGACTGGCGCGGCTGGGGGCACTGGTCAATTTCATTTCCCATACGGTCATCATCGGTTTCACCGCAGGCGCGGCCCTCCTCATCGCCTCCAGCCAGATCAAGAGCTTCTTCGGCCTCGACATCCCGCGCGGCGCCCATTTCCACGAAGTGCTGATCAATTTCGGCACCCACCTCCAAGACATCCAGCCCTGGGTCATGACGGTGGGCGTCGTCACGCTGATTATCGGCATCCTCGCCAAACGCTATCTGACCAGGCTCCCCTACATGATCGTGGCGATGGTCGCAGGCAGCCTGGTGGCGGCCTACCTCAACCTCGAATACGGCGCCGAACAGACCGGCATCCGCACTGTCGGCGCGCTGGTGGCGTCCTTCCCGCCGCTGTCGATGCCCGATTTGTCGCTCACCGCGATCAAGCAAACCCTGTTTCCCGCGACCATCATCGCCATTCTGGCCTTGACCGAGGCGGTCGCGATCGCGCGCTCGGTCGCCGTCAAGTCCGACCAGCGCATCGACAGCAACCAGGAGTTCGTCGGTCAGGGCCTGTCCAACATCGCGGGCAGCTTTTTCTCCGGGTATGCCTCCAGTGGATCGTTCAACCGCAGCGGGGTGAATTTCACCTCTGGGGCAAAAACCCCGCTGGCTGCCGCGTTGTCGGCATTGTTCCTGCTGCTGATCGTGCTGCTGGTCGCGCCGCTCGCAGCCTACCTGCCGGTACCGTCGATGGCGGCGATTCTGTTCATCGTGGCGTGGAGCCTGATCGATTTCCACCATATCGGCGAAATCATCAAGCGCCACAAACGCGAGCGCCTTGTCTTCGCCATTACCTTCATCGGCACGTTGGTTGACCTGGAAAAGGGCATTTTCCTGGGCATTCTGGTGTCGCTGATGTTCTATCTGTATCGCACCTCCCAACCGTCGATCCGCGAACTGGTGCCGTCACACGCCAATCGCGACAATCCGCGCCGCAAGTTCGTGCCGATCGACAGCGATGACCCTGCCTGCCCGCAAATGACGATCCTGCGGGTCGAGGGCTCGATCTTCTTTGGCGCGGTGGAGCACGTGCAACGGCATTTTCGCAATGTGGACGAGAGCGATCCGCAGAAGAAACATCTGCTGCTGACATCGCGTGCAATCGGCTTTGTCGATCTGGCAGGCGCCGATTTGCTCGCCAAGGAAGCCAAGCGACGCCGCAAGCTGGGCGGGGGACTCTACCTGGTGGGAGTGCAACCGGACCTGTGTGAAATGCTGCATCGCAGCGGCCAGGTCGACACCGTGGGCGAGGACCAGATCTTCCGCCACAAGGGGGATGCTTTCCAGGCCATCTATCCCCGTCTGGACAGCAACATTTGCCGGACGTGCACCGCACGGATCTTCCGTGAATGCCATGCGTCGCTGCCGGACGGGTCGCCGCGGGAAAGCGCTTGAGGTGCTCCTAGAAAGCGGGGGACGACTGCGTTCGCCGCCAAACCCAGGGCGGCGTGGGGTCAGTCTCCGCCCATAGACCGAGGCGCGCGTGGCGCGCCTCGTGCTGCGCTGCCGTCAAGGCAGGCTTGCGCCGATGACGCGTGGAGGCCCAGGCAGCGCCCCGCCGCACCAGTTCCGTGTTGACCTGCAGCGCCCCCACCTGAATCTGCGCGACCTTGCGACCGTAGCCATCGGTTGCGACGGTGTCGATTTCCACCCGTTTTTTCAGCACCAGTTCGGTGAGCACGCGCGTGGCGGCATCACCGTGCGGCTGATTCTGTTCAGGCGCGTCGATGTCGGCGAGGCGGATTTTCTGGAAGGCGCGCGATCCTGCACGAGCGTGATCCGGCTTGAACAACACGGTATCGCCGTCGATCACGACAATGACAACGCCATGCATCGTCTCCGCCGCTGCGGGTGCGGCCGCCCATGCAAGGCAGACGAGGCACAGTCTGAACCAGCGCATCATCCGGCGAGCATCTCCGCAGCGTGTTTGCGCGTGGTTGCGGTGATCGTGATCCCGCCCAGCATGCGGGCGATTTCTTCCAGCCGGGCGTCGGCATCGAGCGATTCGATATGGGATGACACCAGCTGGCCCTGCGCATGCTTGGCCACCCGCACATGCTGCGTGCCCCGCGCTGCCACCTGCGGCAAATGGGTGATGACGAGCACCTGTCGCTGTTCGGCAAGCCGGGCCAGCCGCCGCCCCACCGCTTCGGCCACGCTGCCACCGATGCCGACGTCGACTTCGTCGAATATCAGCGTCGGCACCCCGGCCACGCCGGACAGTGCGGTCTGGATTGCCAGGCTGATGCGCGACAGCTCGCCGCCCGAGGCCACCTTGGCAAGCGGCCCCGCCGCCAGTCCGGGATGACTGGCGACAAGGAAGTTCACGTCTTCCAGGCCGTGCGCCCGCGGCTCGCTGACCGGCTGCAACTGGATCTCAAGCTGCCCCCCCGCCAGAGCAAGTTCGTGCATCGCCGCCGTCACCTGTTTCGACAACGCGGCCGCCGCTTTTTTGCGCAGCGCCGTCAGACGACCGGCCTCGGTCTGGTACTGCCCCCACGCCGCATCTTCCTGCGCCTGCAAGGCGTCGAGGTCATCGCTCGCCAGCAGGTCGGCCAGCCGCGCCTCGAACTGGTTTAGCAACTCGGCCAGCGCGTCCGGCTGCACGCGATGCTTGCGTGCCAGCCCATGCATCTCGCTCATGCGCCGTTCGAGCACGCCCAGCCGTTCGGGATCAAGGTTCAGCGTGTCGGCATAGCGACGCAGCGCATGCACCGCCTCGGCCAGGTTGACGCTGGCCGAATTCAGCAACGAAGCCACCTCGCCCAGGCTGCCGTCCAGCTCCCGCATGGCGTCGAGGCGCACGTTCATGCTGCCCAGCTGGCTGATGATGGCTGCCTCGCCCTCGTCCATCCCCTGAATCAAGGCCTGGCTGCCTTCGATCAAGGTGGTGACATGCGCCAGGCGCGCGTGCTCGGACTGAATATCATCCCAGCGCGCAAGCTCGTCCCCCAGCGCACGCAGTTCATCCACCGCCAGCGTCAGGCCTTCGCGTTCGATCTGCCGGGCCTGGCCATGCGATTCGGCATCCAGTCGCCGTTGCCGCGCCTGTTGCCAGCCATGCCAGGCCGCGTGGACGGCCGCAGCCTGGGACTGCGCGCCGGCAAAGGCGTCGATCAACTCGCGCTGGGTTTGCGGGCGCAGCAGGGCGTGATGCGCATGCTGGCCGTGGATGTCGAGCAGGCTTTCGGCGGCCTCCTTCAGCTGGGCCAGCGGCGCGGCGCTGCCGTTGATGAAGCCGCGTGAGCGGCCGCCGGCATCGATCACACGGCGCAGGATCAGCCGGCCATCATCTGCCGTATAGCCGGATTCCTCCAGCCAGGCGGTCAGCCGGGGCAGGCCATCGATAATAAATTCGGCGGTGATTTCCGCGCGGGCCGTGTCCTTGCGCACCACGCCGCCTTCGGCCCGATCCCCCAGCGCCAGCGCCAGCGCGTCGACCAGGATCGACTTGCCCGCGCCGGTTTCACCGGTGAGAACGGTCAGCCCCGGCGCGAAATCAAGCTCGACCGATTCGACCAGCAGGTAATTGCGAATGGATAAATGCGAGAGCATGAACTGCTCAGAGCTTCTTGCCCCAATGCAGCTTCTGCCGCAGGGTGTCGTAATAACTGTAGGAATGAGGATGCAGCAGGGTGACCGGGCGGCTGGTACGACTGATCCACACATGGTCGCCACTGAGCAGATCGAAATGATGCTGGCCATCGAAATGGGCGCGCGCATCGTCGGCATGGGTGAGATGGATTTCGATCCGCGAATGGCTGCTGACCACGATCGGGCGCGCCGACAGGGTGTGCGGGCAGATCGGCACCAGCGTCACGGCTTCGAGCGTGGGATGCACGATCGGCCCGCCCGCCGACAGCGCATAGGCCGTGGAGCCCGTCGGGCTGGCAACCACCAGCCCGTCAGCCCGCTGGCTGTAGACGAATTCGCTGTTGATGGCGATTTCCATGTCGATCAACCGGCCCGTTCCCCCCTTGCCCACCACCACATCGTTGAAGGCCGTCGCCTCAAACACGCGTGTGTCGCCTCGCCGGATTTCTCCGTTCAGCAGAATCCGCTCTTCCGCCACATATTGGCCGCTGAGGATTTCGGACACAGCCCCATACATGTCCTCGATGGTGATATCAGTCAGGAAGCCCAAGCGCCCCTGATTGATGCCAAGCAGCGGCACCCCGTGCGGCGCCAGTTCGCGTGCGATCGACAACATGGTGCCGTCGCCGCCCAGCACCACCACGGCATCGCTGTCGATCGCCAGGGCCTGCAGGTCGCGGCTGGGGAAATCCTGGATCCCATAATGCTCAGCCGTCCTGCTGGCCAGCAGGACTTCATGACCGCGCTTGTGCAGAAACGTCCCCAACGCACGCAGGGAAGCTTCCATATCCGGATTATCGTATTTGCCAACGAGGCCGACGGTGTGGAATGGGGTTCGCATGTGGGAGGATTATAAGGGTACGTGGAACGAGATTCAGGGGTCATTGTTTGTTCCTGTGAGTTTTTGATCCCCTCCATTTCGCCCGCTTGTGGCCAAGCACCAATATAATCCCCCCATGCTGAACACCCGCGCCCGCGTCCTGCTGAAAACCCTGGTTGAGCGTTATATCGCCGATGGTGAGCCGGTAGGGTCGCGCACGCTGTCGAAATTGGCCGGGCTGGATCTGTCACCCGCCACCATCCGCAACATCGTGTCCGACCTTGAGGAAATGGGCTTTGTCACCAGCCCGCACACCTCGTCCGGTCGAGTCCCCACGCCGCTGGGCTATCGTTTTTTCGTCGATACGCTGCTGACGGTACGCCCGCTGGATCAGGTCGCCGTCAGCCAACTGGAGAGTGGCCTGATGCCGTCCGACCCGCATCGGCTGGTGAATGCGGCGTCCACCCTGCTGTCCGACCTGAGCCAGTTTGCCGGGCTGGTGATGACGCCGCGGCGGAACCCGGCTTTTCGCCAGATCGAATTTCTCAGTCTGTCGGACAAACGTATTCTGCTGATCATCGTGACCATGGAAGGCGAAGTTGAAAACCGCGTCATCCTCACTGACAAGCCCTACAACGCATCCGCACTGACCGAGGCGGCCAATTACCTCAACAAGCACTTCGCCGGCCACAGCTTTGACCAGGTGCGCGGCAAGCTGCGCGAGGAGTTGGGACGCGTGCGCGACGACATCACCCGCCTGATGGCCGCTGCGGTAGATGCCGGCAGCCAGGCGCTCGACAGCAGTCAGGACAATGTGGTGGTATCCGGCAGCCGCAAACTGCTCGACGTGGAGGAACTCTCCAGCAACATGGGCAGGCTGCGCCGCCTGTTCGACGCCTTCGAGCAGAAAACCGGGCTTCTGCAACTGCTTGACCAGTCGCGCACCGCCACTGGCGTGCAGATTTTCATCGGCGGCGAGTCCGAACTGCTGCCGCTCGACGAGTGCAGCCTGGTCACCGCACCCTATTCCGTCGACGGCCAGGTGGTTGGTACCCTCGGCGTCGTTGGCCCCACCCGCATGGCCTACGAACGCGTGGTGCCGATTGTCGACATCACCGCCAAACTTTTATCGAGCGCGCTATCCCACCACTGATGAGCTACTTAACAGAACCCGAATTCACCCACGGCACCCAGGCCCGCACCGGCATTTTGCTGGTCAACCTCGGCACCCCGGAGGCGCCGACCGCGCAGGCGCTGCGGCCCTATCTGAAGGAATTCCTGTCCGATCCGCGCGTGGTGGAAATTCCGCGTGCGCTGTGGTGGCTGATCCTGAACGGCATCATCCTCAACACCCGGCCGAAAAAATCGGCTGAAAAATATGCCGCGATCTGGACCACCGACGGCTCACCGCTCAAGGTCCACACCGAAAAACAGGCCAAGCTGCTGAAAGGCTGGCTGGGCGAAAAAATCGCCAGCCCCGTCATGGTCGAATACGCCATGCGCTACGGCAATCCGTCGGTGGCCGACACCCTGGCACGGATGAAGGCCGCCGGCTGCGATCGCATCCTAATCCTGCCGTCCTATCCGCAATACGCCGCCTCCAGCAGTGCCACCGCGTTCGATGCCGCCTATGCCTGGCTGCTGAAAACCCGCAACCAGCCGGCGCTGCGCACGCTCAAGCACTACCACGACCACCCCGCCTATATTCACGCGCTGGCGGCCAACATCCGTGATTACTGGCAGATGCATGGGCGACCCGATGTGCTGCTGATGAGCTTTCACGGCGTACCGCGCTACACGCTGGACAAGGGCGATCCCTATCACTGCGAATGCCAGAAAACCGGGCGGCTGCTGGCCGAAGCACTCGGACTGGAACCGAAGCAGTTTCGCCTCACGTTCCAGTCACGCTTCGGCCGCGCCGAATGGTTGCAGCCCTACACCGACAAAACACTGGAAGCGCTCGGCCGCGAAGGCGTGGGCCGGGTCGATGTAGTCGCGCCCGGCTTCACCGCCGACTGCCTGGAAACACTGGAAGAACTGGCGATGGAAGGCCGAGCCAGCTTTCTTGCCGCGGGCGGCAAGGCCTTCCACTACATCCCCGCGCTCAACGAACATCCGCAATGGATCGACGCGCTGGGGCAAATCGCGCTGGAAAATCTGGGCGGCTGGGTCAGCGAAAACTGGGACCATGACGCTGCAAAAGCGGCCTGCGAAGCCAGCAAAATCCGCGCCCTGCAGTGCGGCGCCAAGGCCTGACGCGGGCCGAACGCAAATAAAACACGGTCAGGGCGCTCCAGACGGGGCAATATAAGGACCTGCTTGTTGACAAGCCATTTGGGGCTGCTCAATCATATTGCCCTTGATCGGGATGCTTCGAAACCCGCATCAAATAAGCCTTTCGGAACCCGGTTGGTTCCAGAATTTTTGTCTTTACTCTGGAGGAGTCTATGAACAAAAAAACCATCCTGGCACTTGCGGGGATTGTCAGCCTGGGCCTGTCTGGCCTGGTGAGCGCAGCCGATAGCCACACTCGAGCCATCTCTGCCACCTGCCTGTCGTGTCATGGCCCCAACGGCAAAAGCCTCGGTGCCATCCCCGGCCTCAACGGCGTGAGCAAGGATTATTTCGTCAAGGCCATGCAGGATTACAAGTCCGGCAAGCGCATCGGCACCATCATGAAGAAGCACGCCGTCGGTTACACCGATGCCGAATTCGAAGCCATGGGCGCCTATTTCGCCAGCCTGAAATAATCCATCAAGGAGACCCATAACATGACTTTGAATCGTCGCGATTTTCTGAAAATTTCCGGTGCTGGCGCCGCGATCACGCTGACCGGCTGCGCCACACAGCCTGGCGCATCTGCCGCCCGCGCCCATGTCGTCGTGGTCGGTGCCGGCTTCGGCGGCGCTACCTGCGCCAAATACCTGCGTCAGTGGGGCCCCAATATCGACGTCACCCTGATCGAGCCAAACGACAAGTTCGTGTCCTGCCCGATTTCCAACTGGGTGCTGGCGGGCATGAAAACCATGGATGACATCACCCACGGTTACGACAACCTGTCCAAGCACGGTATCAAGATGGTCAAGGACTATGTGACCGGAGTCGATGCGGCCAAGCGCGTGGTCACCACCCGCGGCGGCGCCAGCATCAGCTATGACCGCCTGGTGCTCGCCCCCGGCGTCGAAATGCTGACCGACAGCGTCAAGGGCTACAAAGAAGCCGAAGCCGCCGGCAAGGTCGTCCATGCCTGGAAAGCCGGCCCGCAGACCGCGCAACTGCGCAAGCGACTCGAAGAAATGCCCGACGGCGGCGTCTTCGTCATGTCGGTGCCGACCGCGCCCTACCGCTGCCCGCCCGGACCCTACGAGCGTGCCAGCCTGGTCGCCAACTACTTCAAGAAGGCCAAGCCTAAGTCGAAGATCATCCTGCTCGACGGCAACCCGGATATCGCCTCCAAGAAAGGCCTCTTCACCTGGGCGTGGAACACTTTCTACCCCGGCATGATCGAGTACCGCCCCAACAACGCGCCGTTCTCGGTCGATGGCGCCAAGATGGTGGTTTCCACCGAGTTCGACGACGTCAAGGCCGACGTGATGAACGTGGTGCCCAAGCAGCGCGCGGGTGAAGTCTGCGGTCTGGCCGGTGCACGCAACGACAGCAACCAGACCTGGTGCACGGTCAACCTCGCCACCTTCGAGTCCACTACCGTGCCCAACGTGCATATCCTTGGCGACTCGGTGCTGTCCAACCTGCCGAAGTCCGGCCACATGGCGACCAACCACGCCAAGGTGTGCGCCGCGGCCATCGTCGAACTGCTGGCAGGCCGTCAGCCCGACCCCATCCCGGTCGTCGCCAACACCTGCTACTCGGCCACCTCGGACACCACGGCCGGCTACGTTGCCAACGTGTTCCGCTTCGAGGCCGGCAAGGGCTATGTGACGCAGCCTGACGGCGGCGCCACCGGCAAGGGCGACGAACTCAACTTCGCCTACGCTGAATCCTGGGCGCAGAACATCTGGGCCGAAATGCTCAGCTGATCGGGTCGTTGCAGTGAATCAAAAACGGGGCCGTGGCCCCGTTTTTGTTGCAGCCTGTTTTGGCGATCCCTGATGCATCGGGTACCCTGACCGACGTTTGTTGAAGATGAAGCAACGACACCTTCGAAGTCTACATACCAACCTGTTAATCCTGCCCCAACCTTTGCCATGACGACCGCCCTGCCCCCTTCCTCTCACGCATCCGCCGCCGCCTGGAACCTGGTCTTTCTTGCCTGGCTGCTTGCCACTGTCTCGACGCTGGGTGCGCTTTTTCTCGGCGAGGTCATGGGCTACACCCCGTGCCAGTTCTGCTGGTATCAGCGGATAGCCATGTTCCCGCTGGTCTTCATCCTGGCTGCGGGACTCTTTCCCTTCGACCCAAAGGTTGTCCGTTATGCCCTGCCGCTGGCGATGGGCGGCTGGCTGCTGGCGGTCTTCCAGATGGGGCTGGTCACCGGGCTGATTCCAGAAAGTATCCAGCCCTGCCAGCAGGGCATTCCATGTTCAGAAGTACAGGTGACCTGGTTTGGTTTCATCAACATTCCACTGATGTCCGTGCTGGCTTTTTCAACTATCATCGCCCTGCTTGTCATGGCACATTTCAAGGGTTCAAAATGAATCAGAAAACACTATTTATCGCGGCAGCGGCCGCTCTGGCGCTGATTTTTGTCGTCGCCACGCAGTTCCATTCCTCACAAAAGGAAACGCAGACCACGCAACTGGCGGACACCAACCGGGAAGCGCTCATTCGCATGCACTCGCCCACCCTCGGCAACCCCGATGCACCAGTGGTGATCGTCGAATTTCTCGACCCGGCCTGCGAGACCTGCCGCGTATTTTATCCGCTGGTGAAGGACATCCTGGCTGCAAACCCGGACAAGGTGCGACTCGTGTTGCGGTATGCGCCCTTCCATAACGGCTCGGACAAGGTTGTGGCGGTGCTGGAGGCCGCGCGCAAGCAGGGCAAGTTCTGGCCGGCACTGGAAGCGCTGCTCGCCACACAGGCCGACTGGTCACCGCATCACACGCCGCAGGTTGAATTGGTATGGCAACACCTCGAAGGGCTGGGACTGGATCTCGAACAGATGCGAATCGACATGAACGCCCCTGAGATTGCCAGCCTGATCGCCCAGGATCTGGCCGACGCCGACACCCTCAAGGTGAACAAGACGCCTGATTTCTTTGTCAACGGCAAACCCCTGACTACCTTCGGGTACGAACCATTGAAGGCCCTGGTTGCCGAGGCGCTGAACGAAGTCAAACGCTGAGCGCGCAAGGCCTGTCTCAAGCGATTGCTGGCTGATCGTTGATGGCAGACACGACGCGATTTCGTCCGGTTGCCTTGGCATGGTAGAGGCAATGATCTGCCCGCTTCAGCCCATTGAGGAAGGCAGCTTTGGAAGGAACCTCCACAACCCCTGCACTGAAGGTGATGTTGAAGGACTGGCCGCCATGCGTAATGGGCCTAGAATTCACGTCATCCCGGATCTGCTCGAGAACACTTTTCCCGCTCTCGAACGATAGATGCGTGAAGAGCACCAAAAACTCCTCGCCACCCCATCGTCACACCAGGTCCCGGCCTTTTACGGCATCCCGCAAATAATTCCCGAGATACTTGAGAGTCGCGTCTCCCGCATCGTGTCCATGGTCATCGTTGACCTTCTTGAAGTGATCAATATCAATGATCGCTAGAACAGCTGGGAAATCGCCGTCTTCCATTACGCTCACGCTGTTCTCGTACCCGCGACGGTTCAATAAACCCGTCAACTGGTCATGGCTTGCATCCAGGTCGAGTTCCTCGGCGGTATGGGTGATTGCCGCATAGGATCGTCCCCAAAGCCACTCGAAAAACGTGGCGATGATGCAAATGGCCGCCAGCCCCATCAGGATGCTAGCTTTTATGAAAATCAGGATGATCGTAGCCACCCGGGATCGGCCCATATAACCCGAAAGCGACGATTGCCAGAAAGCCAAGGCTCAAATACACGGCAGACCGCATGCTGGAAAAGCCAAGCGTAATCATCATCAGCGTCAGAGCGAAACAGAAGTACACGCCCGACCCCTCGATTCCGCCTTGAATCACGAGGAAGGCGGCGAGTATTCCGGCCTGGATAGCCAACAAGAGACTGGCACCTTTCACCCGACCCGTCACACGGCTATAGGCCATCGTTCCCAGCGCGATGGTGGCTGTACCCATCAGGGTCAGCCCCAACAGCAAGCGGCCATTTGCCAGCGAGTAGGCACCAAGGGGAAACAGGAAAAGGGATCCCGACCAGATATAAAAGCTGATAAGGAACACCTTGCGATTGCGCTCGATATCTTCAGGTGTTCTACCGAAGTCCATGGGTCACATTTTCACGATTGGGTCCGCTTGTTCAGCGGCTTGCATGCCAATATACAGGTCGATATTGCGAATCAAACCTGATCAAGCTCTGGACGTTTCGTACACCACAAAATCAAATACAAGCGCATCGCCCTTTTCGCCCAAATGCGATTCACGCGAGATTTCTCTAAACGCGCTTCGGTCGTAATCGGGAAACCAGGCGTCGCCTTGGACTTCGATTTCTACTTCGGTGAGATATAAACGATCCGCAAGGGGAATAACTTGAGCATAAAGCTCGGCCCCGCCGATGAAAAAAACTTCATCAGCTTCTCCACACAAGGCTAGTGCAGCAGGAATGGAAGCGGCAACCTGGCAGCCGTCCGGACGGTAATCGGCGTTGCGGGTGATGACGATGTTGGTGCGTCCGGGCAGCGGACGGCCGAGCGATTCGAAGGTCTTGCGGCCCATGAGGATGGGGTGGCCGAGCGTGAGCGCCTTGAAGTGGGCAAGGTCTTCCGGCAGGCGCCAGGGCAGGCGGTTTTCGATGCCGATGACGCGATTCTTGGCGAGGGCGGCGATGACGCTGACGCGCGGTTTCTTCGTCGTGCTCATACCGCCACCGGGGCCTTGATCGCCGGGTGCGGGTCGTAACCGCTCAGCGTGAAGTCCTCGAAGCGGAAGGCAAAGATGTCCTTCACGTCCGGGTTTAGCGTCATCGTTGGCAGCGGGCGCGGCTCGCGGCTCAACTGCTCGCGCGCCTGATCGAGGTGATTGGAATACAGATGCGCGTCGCCCAGGGTGTGGACGAAGTCGCCGGGCTTGAGCCCGGTGACCTGCGCCATCATCAAGGTGAGCAGTGCATACGAAGCGATGTTGAACGGCACGCCGAGGAAGATGTCAGCACTCCGTTGATACAACTGGCAGCTCAGCTTGCCGTCGGCAACGTAGAACTGGAAAAAGGCGTGGCACGGCGCCAGCGCCATTTTGTCGAGGTCAGCGACGTTCCAGGCCGAGACGATGATGCGGCGCGAGTCAGGGTTGGTCTTCAGCGTGTTCACCACTTCGCTGATCTGGTCAATCGTGCCGCCGTCAGGCTTGGGCCATGAGCGCCACTGGTGGCCGTAGACCGGGCCAAGATTGCCGTTTTTATCGGCCCATTCGTCCCAGATCGAGACGCCGTTTTCCTTTAGATATTTGATGTTGGTGTCGCCCTGCAAAAACCACAGCAGTTCGTGGAGGATGGAGCGCAGGTGGCATTTCTTGGTGGTGACGAGCGGAAAGCCTTCGGCGAGGTTGTAGCGCATCTGCCAGCCGAATACGGAGAGCGTGCCGGTGCCGGTACGGTCGTCTTTTCGGGTGCCATGTTCGAGCACGTGGCGCATCAAATCGAGGTAGGGTTTCATGGTGGGGAGGGGGCGGCCTGGATGGGTTGATTATCGTTCAATGCGGGTTCGCTGAGAACGCCATCGAAGAATCCTGACAGCCGGGTGGCGGGCGCCTGGCCATAAATATTCCAGAAGGCGATGTCGAAGTCGGCGTTGTCCTGCACGGCAAGCAACAGGGCACGAAAGCGCGCTTCGTCCTGCGCCCTCAGCCAGCCGACCAGCAGCATGGACTGGCGGTAGAACTCGAAAATGGTCAGGTTAAATGACGCCGCGCGATGCCGCCTGTCCGGCGTGTCACGCGCGTCGAGATTGACCCGCCGTCCGGTGCGGATCGCCTCGAAAACCTGATCGTCGGTCGCGTATTCCGCGCCGCCGCCACGGGCAACCAGCGAGGCCCAGCCTTCATGGAACCAGACCGGCAGCGTGCTGTGATAATGACCGATGCGCTGGCCCAGATGCAGATGCGACAGTTCGTGGGCCAGCAAGGCAGGCAGGCGGTGGCGCTCCTTGTCGTCGAGCCTGGGTGACAGGACCAGGCGGTTGTCCGGCACCATGACCGCGGAAACTTTGGGCGTCAGAACATGGCGCTTGAAGCAGTCATCGGTCCCGCAGACATGTACGCGTGGCGGGCGAACAAACCGCAGGGAATGTGCCGCTTCGACCTGCACGATGGCAGCCGGCAGCGCGGCTGCCACCCGCTCACCATAGGCTTCGTAACCGGGTTCGACCCAGACGCGCGAATCGTTTTCCAGCGGCGCAAAGCTGTCGAACGGAAGCAGCGCGCGCGGGTGGCTCACCGTGAGCGCGCAGCCCTGCAAGCTTGCAAGCAAGGCCAGCAGGACCCAAACCTTCATGCCTCGAGGACCTGCCAGCGGCCGTCGACCAGGCCCTCGACCGGAGAATATTGCGTTTTGTACGCCATCTTGCGGCTCTCCGCGATCCAGTAGCCGAGATAGAGATACGGCAGCTCCAGTCGTCGCGCCAGTTCGATCTGCCACAGCACACCATAGACGCCGGGGCTGTCCTTGTCGCGCGCGGGATCGAAAAAGGTGTAGACCGCCGACAAACCATCCTCGACCTGATCGATCACCGAGACCATCACCAGCGTGTCGCCTTCGCGGAACTCGACCATCACACTGTCAACGTTGGACGACAACAGGAACTGGGTGTACTGGTCGGGCTCGTCGCGATCCATGCCGCCACCTGCATGACGGCTGCCAAGATAAGCGCGATACAGCGCGTAATGCTCGTCCCTGAAATCCAGCGGCAGGAAACGGGCGGACAGGTACTGGTTGCGCTTGAGGCACCTGCGCTGGGTACGGTTGGGCGCAAACCCCGCCACCTCGACCCGCATCGGCACGCAGGCCTTGCAGTCCTCGCAATGGGGCCGGTAGGTAAACTGGCCGCTGCGGCGGAACCCGGCGCGAATCAGGGCACTGTAGGCGCCGGAATTGATCAGGTGGGTGGGGGTGGCGACCTGCGAGCGCGCGTTCCGACCCGGCAGATAGCTGCAGTCGTATGGCGCGGTCAGGTAAAACTGGAGGCGCTGGAGGGGCGGGTCAGTCGGATGCATCGAATTGCCAGGGGCCGGGGTGATGGGGCGAGTTTACCAACTCTGCCAGCCGCGCCGTGAACGCTGCGCGCGGCATCGTGCGCGCGCCCAGGCTGGCGAGGTGCGGGGTCTCCATCTGGCAGTCGATGAGGCCGAATTCCCAGCGCTGCAGCTGCTGTGCCAGCCGCACCAGCGCGACCTTGGAGGCATCGGGTTCGAAGCTGAACATCGATTCGCCGTAGAACATGCGCCCGATCGCCACGCCATAGAGGCCGCCGACCAGTTCGCCGCCGAACCAGGCTTCGACCGAATGCGCATAACCCATGTCGAACAGGCGCGTGTATGCGGCAACCATCGCCGGCGAAATCCAGGTGCCGCTTTCGTCTTCACGCGGGGCGGCACAGGCGCGCATCACGTCGGAAAATGCGGTGTCGACGCGGATGTCGAAGCCGCCGTTGCGGAT
>JAWOJD010000044.1:0-34557 GCA_046484355.1 Thiobacillus sp. | reverse complement strand
GAAAAGAAGCGGTGCGGAATTACAAGGAAAAAGGTAGGGGCGGAAGGCTCCGAACCGGCTGCGGAAACGCGGCCCACGCCGGGTGAGATCGCGGTAAGTCGCCTGGGTGGAAACACCCAGGCGCTCTGGTCTGTGACCCCGGAAACCCCCGCTACAAGACCGAACGGGCTTTAGCGGCGGGAGGCTTCATGCCGCATTAAACTTTACGCTCTATTCACCGTTAACCCACTCGTCTAACGGTGGAGTAACAGTATGCTGCGTTTTGCCCTTCTGACCGCGCTTTTGGCCAGCGCTGTTGCCCAGGCGGCCCCGCTTACGCTGGGCGTAGTCCTGGATCAAAACGAATCCATTACCCACAGCGCCACCAATCAGCGTTATCGCGCTTTCGCTCGGGATATCGAGCGCGCGATCGGCCAACCGGTGCAGATGCAGTACTACAAACGGGGCTTCTCGGCGATCAAGCGGGCCAAGGACGGCTCGCTGGATATGGTGTTCGGGCCCGCCCAGATCATCGCCAGCCTTGGCAAATTCAAGTTCGAGCCCATCCTGAAATCGGATGCCATGACGGCCGCCGCTTTTGTGGCCGGGCCGAATTACACCGGCGCACTGTCCGCCAAGTCGAACGCGCGGCTGGGGGTGCCCGATTATGAATCCCTGATGGGTGGCATCGCACGCAGCGAAATCAACAGCCGCGGGCTGGCCAAGAGCGACTTTGCCGAAGTCAAATTCCACCGCATGGCTGAAGCGCCCCTGTACGGCCTGAAACTGGGTCGCTACGACATGGCGGTCGCGTCCGCCGAGGAGGCCAGGACCTGGACCGCCGGCAATGGCGGCCGCATCGTGCTGACCAGCGCGTCGGTCCCCTTGCGGGCCCTCTCAGTCCAGCCCACGACCGTTTCGGCCGACACCCGGCAAAAGCTGGCCGCTTCGCTTCAGAACGGCAACAGCCTCAACCTCGCCCTGAGTGCGGCCTCGCAGGCCGACTTCAAAAGCGTCGCGTCGATGCTGAACACGACCCCCACCAGCCTGCCAGGTGCCACTATCATTTCGGCAGCCGAGGCCAAGGCGTCGATTGCCAAGGGCATCCCTGTGTATGACGTGCGGGTCGAAGACGAATATCTGACAGCGCATGTTCCGGGCGCCGTGTCCGTGCCCTATACGGAAGGCAGCGCCAAGGAAGTCGGGTTTGACCCGGCCGATGACCAGTTTTCACTGAACCGGCTGCCCAAGGACAAAAAGGCCGCCCTCATCATGTACTGCGACGGTACCATCTGCTGGAAGAGCTACAAATCCGCCACCATGGCGATCCAGGCTGGCTGGAAGAACATATACTGGTTCCGCGGCGGACTGCCCGAATGGAAAGAAGCCGGGCTGCCAGTGAAATCGGGGAAACGTTAACCAAACCAGCACGATCCCCGTTCAGCGAATTGCTCAACTGTGCTCGTTTGGTGGGTGAGCATATAAACGGGTAGTCAACGTGAAGACCCGCGGCGGTGCGCGGCTTCATCGCTCAGCGGACGCTGGACCGCGGGTTTGGACATCAGCCTCATAGCGAGCCGTCAGCTATTTGACGCGGCTCGACTTGGTTGAGGGCTTGGGGGTTTGCTTTGCAGTACGCTGCTCTGACAGGCGGCCGGTAACGTACTTGTGGAGAACGCTGGCGATCAGTGTTTGATACGGCACCCCTTCTTCCAGCGCCTTGACCTGAATGTCGCTCAGATCGCCAGAGGACAGGCGGATGTTCACTCTGCGATCTTTGATGGCGGTAGCGCGCGCTGCTGCCTTGAACTTCGCAAGCTCGGCTTTGGTGGCAACAGACTTCAACCTGCCATTTTCAAACGCGGTTAGGACATCAAGTTCGTAGGAATCAATTTTCGGCATCTGTGTCCCCTTGATTCAAATAGTTCCGTGTTGCCTTGCGGCTCGGGATCGCGGTCTTGAGAAAGAAATACTCGTCCTCTTCGACGAATGGCACCAAGTAGGCGTAGTTGTCACACGCGACAACGAGAACGCGCTGCTTAGGGTATTTCGTCTGGTTTGGGTGAGCCAGGATATCCAGCCCCTTCATTCCTCACACGTCCAGGTTCCGCACCCCCAGCGCATTGCTTTCGATGAAATTTCTGCGGGGCTCGACTTCATCCCCCATCAGGGTCGTGAAGATCTGATCGGATGAAATCGCGTCCTCGATCTGCACTCTCATCAGGCGGCGCACCTTGGGGTCCATCGTGGTTTCCCACAATTGTTCCGGGTTCATTTCACCCAGTCCCTTGTAGCGCTGAATGCCCATCCCGCGTTTGACTTCGGCAAGCAGCCAGTCCATCGCCTCGCGGAAGCTTTGCACCGGGGTTTCCTTCTCGCCTCGCTTGGCACGCGCACCCAGCCCAATCAGATCGCGCAGCAGGTCACCCACCTTGACGAGTTGATCGTAATCGCCGGATTCGAGCAGGTCGGCTTCGAGGAAGCTGACGTGGGCGTTGCCGTGGGCATGCCGGGTGATCCGCAGGCGATGGCTGTCGGATTCGCTGATGTATTCAGCGGCCACTTCGTAATTCTTTCCATCCAGTGCCGCCCCCAGGCTGGCTTCGCTCATCATGGCGCCACCGCTGTCTTCCAGGTTCAAGCGCGGAATGCGCATCAGGGTTTGCAGCACATCGTCCGGAAGCAATCTCGCCAGCCGCTCGCACACGGCTTCAGCCAGAAAATACTCGCGCGCCAGGGTGCCCAACGCCTCTCCCGAGATAGGCATGGCGCCGTCCATCGGTGTCAGCTCGGCGTCCTTCATGGCCTCGGCCATCAGGTGTTCCTTGAGGGCGTGCTCATCCTTGAGATACCGCTCTGAACGGCCATGCTTGACCTTGTACAGCGGCGGCTGGGCGATGTAGATATGGCCACGCTCGACCAGTTCGGGCATCTGACGGTAGAAGAAGGTCAACAGCAGGGTACGGATGTGCGCGCCGTCGACGTCGGCGTCGGTCATGATGATGATGCGATGGTAGCGCAGCTTGTCGGGATTGTAATCGTCCTTGCCGATGCTGGTGCCCAGCGCGGTGATAAGCGTGGCGATTTCCTGGCTGCCGATGACCTTGTCGAAACGCGCGCGTTCGACGTTGAGGATCTTGCCCTTGAGCGGGAGGATGGCCTGGAATTTTCGATCACGGCCCTGCTTGGCCGAACCGCCTGCGGAATCACCCTCGACCAGATAGATTTCGCACAGTGCCGGATCCTTTTCCTGGCAATCCGCCAGTTTGCCCGGCAGGCCCAGTCCATCCATGACGCCCTTGCGACGCGTGATCTCGCGCGCCTTGCGGGCCGCCTCACGCGCACGCGCCGCGTCGATGATCTTGCCGCAGATCAGCTTGGCGTCGTTGGGGTTTTCCAGCAAAAACTCGGACAGTTTTTGCCCGACCACTTCCTGCACCACCGGCTGCACTTCACTCGAGACCAGCTTGTCCTTGGTTTGCGACGAAAACTTGGGCTCGGGCACCTTGACCGACAACACACAGGTCAGGCCCTCGCGCATATCGTCACCCGCAGTATCGACCTTGGCCTTTTTCGCCAGTTCGTTTTCCTCGATGTACTTGTTGAGCACCCGCGTCATCGCCATGCGCAGGCCAGTCAGGTGCGAGCCGCCGTCGCGTTGCGGGATGTTGTTGGTAAAGCACTGCACGGATTCCGAATAGCTGTCGTTCCACTGCATGGCGACTTCGACGGTCATGCCGTCTTTTTCGCCTATCGCCGTAAAAATTTTGGGGTGCAGCGAAGTCTTGAGACGGCTCACATATTCCACAAAGCCCTTCACGCCACCCGAATGGGCGAAGTTCTCGCTCTTGCCGTCGCGATGGTCGATCAGCTCGATCTTCACGCCGTTATTGAGGAACGACAGTTCGCGGATCCGCTTGGCGAGAATGTCGAAATGGAATTCGACCTTGCCGAAAATCTCATCATCGGCCAGAAAGTGCACTTCAGTGCCACGATGGCTTGTCTCACCGACGACTTTCATCGGGGAGACCTCGACACCGTTCTGGGTCTCGATTTCGCGATCGACTGCCTTGCCCTGATTGAAGGTCATGGCGTATTTCTTGCCGTCGCGTCGCACAATAAGCTTGAGCCATTTCGACAGGCCGTTCACACACGACACGCCCACGCCATGCAGGCCGCCGGACACCTTGTAGCTGTTCTGGTTGAACTTGCCGCCGGCATGCAGTACGGTCATGACGATTTCGGCTGCGCTGCGCTTGGGTTCGTGCTTGTCGTCGAATTTCACACCGACCGGAATGCCGCGCCCGTTGTCAGAGATCGAAATCGAGTTGTCGGGATGGATGATGACCTTGATGTCGTCACACCAGCCGGCCAGGGCTTCGTCGATGGCGTTATCCAGCACTTCGAACACCATGTGGTGCAAGCCGGTGCCGTCCGAGGTGTCACCAATATACATGCCGGGGCGTTTGCGCACGGCTTCCAGGCCTTCCAGCTGCTGGATGCTGTCTTCGTCATACCCGCCGTTTTCATTGCCGGGGGGAGTATTTTCGGGCTTATCGCTCATGGTGTTCCTGTAGTGGGTTGCTGGGTGGGATCCGGCCTGGACCGCACCTAGATGCGCATCGGCATCACAACGTATTTGAAACCGGGCTCGCCTTCGCTGGTCAGGAGCATGCTGCTGTTGGCATCGCCCAGCGACAGGGTGATTTCGTCGCTACTGACCGCGCCGAGACCGTCCAGCAGATAGGTCACATTGAAGCCGACATCCAGCGGATCGCCGTTGTAACTGACCTCGATCTCGTCGGCCGCTTCTTCCTGCTCGTTGTTGTTGCAGATGATACCGAGTGCATTTTCGCTCATCACCAGACGCACGCCCCGGAATTTCTCGTTCGACAGGATCGCGGCACGCTGCAGGGCCTGCATGACATTCTGCCGGTTGGCCTTGAGGTGGCGCGGCTGGTCGACCGGAATCACCCGCTGGTAATCGGGGAATTTACCGTCCACCACCTTGGTCACCAATTCGGTGTCCGGCAGGGTAATCGTTACCTGGTTGGCGCCGATGCGCAGCTCGACCGGATCGTCCACATCGTTCAGCAACTTGGACAACTCGACCACGGTCTTGCGCGGAATGATGACCTCGCGTGTCTCGGCTTCCGTCTCCAGCGGGGTCTCCGCATAGCTCAGGCGATGGCCATCGGTGGTCACTACCCGCAGCTTCTTGCCGTCGAGCACGAGCAGCATGCCGTTCAGATAATAGCGGATGTCCTGGCTGGCCATGGCGAACTGCACCAGTTGCAGCAAGCGCTTCAGGCTTTTTTGGGGCAGGCGGATCGCCTCGCCCAGGCCGGCGCCGGTTTCGACACGCGGAAAATCCGCAGCGGGCAGGGTTTGTAGAGTGAAACGCGATTTTCCCGAACTGACCACCACCTGGCTGTCCTTGGTGTCGAGCTTGACCTTGGCCGTCTCCGGCAGCGCCCGCACGATATCGAACAGCTTGCGCGCAGCGAGCGTAATCGCAAAATCCTCACCGGATTCGACGCTCTCAAGCTGGGTGCTGACCTGCAATTCCAGGTCGGTGGCCAGCAGGGTCAGCTTGCCGTTTTTTTTCTCGAGCAGGAGATTGGACAGGATCGGCAGGGTGTGGCGTCGCTCGACCACCCCGACAACAGCAGAAAGGGCGGTCTGCAGTGCAGTGCGTTCGCTTTGTACTAATAGCATTTATATATTCCTGAAATTCGTAATAAAGGCGGCCCAAAACTGGGGATAAGCTTTTTTACTCAATCAAATCATCATGTTGTTGCGTTTTTTCCGTGTGGGTAAAGTCTGTTCAGCATGGGAGTCGTGTGGACTGTTTTGGCGACGCATGGGCGAAGTCAGGCTTATCCACATTTCATCCTCAGCCTGTCAGGCTTTGTAGCAACACCAGGTAATCGCGTCCAATATCCACCTCGGTTTCCCGCAGATCCGCCACTTTGCGGCAGGCATGGATTACCGTGGTGTGGTCTCGCCCACCAAAGGATTCTCCAATTTCAGGCAGGCTCTGGTTGGTCAGTTCCTTGGCCAGTGCCATGGCAATCTGGCGCGGTCGGGCCAGATTGCGCGTCCGTTTTTTGGAAAACATGTCGGCGACCTTGATTTTGTAATAGTCGGCGACGGTTTTCTGGATGTTCTCGATCGAGACGATACGCGAGGTCGAGGCAATCAGGTCCCGCAGAGCTTCTTTCACCAGTTCCAGGCTGATGGGTTTTTCATGGAAGCGCGAAAAGGCGATCACTCGTTTCAGCGCGCCTTCGAGTTCGCGCACATTGGATCGTACCTGTTTGGCAATAAAGAAGGCGACCGCCTCGTCCAGCTTGGTATTTTCCGCCTTGGCCTTGGCCAGCAGAATGGCAACCCGCATTTCCAGTTCCGGCGGCTCGACGGCAACCGTCAATCCCCATGCAAAGCGCGATTTCAGACGATCATCCAGCCCGGTGATTTCCTTGGGAAACGTGTCGCAGGTGATGACGATCTGTTTCTTGTTTTCGATCAGCGAATTGAACACATAGAAAAACTCTTCCTGGGTACGGTCTTTCTTGGCCAGAAACTGGATATCGTCGATCAGCAGCAGGTCGAGCGACATGTAGCGCCGTTTAAGGTCGTCGAACTGTTTGTTCAAATAGGCCTTGACCACGTCGTCGACATAATCGTTGGCGTGCACGTAGCTGATGCGGGCGTCCGGATTGGCCTGTCGTACCGTGTTGCCGATCGCCTGCAGTAAATGGGTCTTGCCCAGGCCGACCCCTCCGTAGACGAACAGGGGATTGTAGGCCGTGCCTGGATTGTCGGCGATTTGCAGGGCGGCCGCCCGAGCGAGCTGGTTCGCACGCCCTGAGACAAAGTTGTCGAAGTTGAAACCCGGGTTGATGCGCAAGCCGTGCTGCGCCGGAGGGGGCGTGGCGGCGGCGGGACTGCTGCCGGAGGGCACTGAGGCTGCAGAAGCCATGGGCGCGCGAGGGGCCGCAGGCTTTTTGCCCAGCGAATAGGTGATGGAAACAGGCTGGGCATAGAATTCCTGGGCCCAGCCATCGATATGGTCGGCAAACTTTTCGCGTACCCAGTCCATCACGAAATGATTGGGGGCGAGGATGCGAACCTCTCCTCCCGCGTCGTCAAATACCAGCGGCTTGATCCACGTGCTGAATTGCTGCTGGGTCAGATTGGCGCGAAAGCGCTCTTGGCAGAGGTCCCAGAAGGAATCCATAGTGGTGTGGTGTGGAGCGGAAAGCAGCATGTCATTCGATCGCGAATCTTACTCCCCTTCCGTGAGGTTATCCACAGGGCCGTTTGAGCAGGTCGGTTAAAGAAGGCGGTTCAAGCTTGACATCCACCCCGCTGGACGGGTCTAATACGCGGTTTTTCAACAGCTTTTTTAGGGTTGGTCCGGCTCCGTAAAGACGAGCGGGCCAACCCAGCCAGAAAGGACACGCCATGAAACGTACTTATCAGCCTTCCACCGTCCGCCGCAAGCGCACTCACGGTTTTCGTGCCCGCATGAAAACCAAGGCCGGCCGTGCCGTGATCAATGCACGTCGCGCCAAGGGTCGTTCACGTCTGGCTGTCTGATCGACGCGCAGTCGAGGCAGCTGACAGGCGTGCGCTTTCACGATGCACGTCTGGTGAACAAGGCCGATTTCGACCGGGTGTTTGCCGACAATCAGCGTGCCCGGACGGATTATCTGTTGGTGATGGTCCGCCCCAATCAGGTGGGTCACCCGCGTTTGGGGATGATCATTGCAAAACGTCTGCTGGCGCGCGCGGTGGATCGAAACCGCGTCAAACGCTGTGTGCGTGAAAGCTTCCGACAGGTCTTGTCCGTCTTGCCGGCCTGCGATTTTGTCGTTCGCCTGATTGCCAAACCCACGCCGGGTGACGAAGCACGTGATTTGGTGCGAACCTTCCAGCGTGCCGGCCAGCGAGCCATGGCAAAATGGCCACCCGTGGCGGCAAGCGCACACCCGATTGCCTCCCCGCAATCCCTCCCTAACTAACTCCGTCCCACCCCATGGATAACCAGCGGCTGATTCTTTTTATCGTCCTTTCCTTTTCGCTGCTGATGCTGTGGGAGGGCTGGCAGGACAAGCAGGCGCCCGTCCCCACGGAACCTGTTGCGAGCCGTGTTCCGGCTGCAGGTGCTCCGCCCACGCCCAGCCAGGCGCTGAATGCGCCGGCGGAAGCGCCTGCCCAGTCTCAGGCCGGGTTTTCCAAAGGCGCGCGGGCAATCGTTGAAACCGATGTATTGCGCGCCACGATTGACGCGAATGGCGGCGATCTGCGGCAAATGGAATTGTTGCCGTACCGTGAAACGGACGACAAGAAACAGGTGTTTACCCTGTTCGAGGAAAGCCAGACGCGGCCTTACCTGGCGCAAACTGGCCTGGTCGGCAAAAATCTGCCGACGCATCGCAGCCTCTTTCAGCTCAATCCCGGCACCTACCGTCTGACAGGCGGGGCGGCGCAGCTGGAAGTCCCGCTGGTGTGGAATGATCCGGCAACCGGCGTTCGCGTCGAAAAAACCTATATCTTCAAGCGTGGCAGCAACCAGATTGTCGTCCGCACCCGTGTGATCAACGGAGGCGTCCAGCCGATCGACCTGACGCCGTATTTCCAGTTCACGCGGCACGGGGAAGCGCCGCGCGGCGAATCCTTCTTTCTCTACACGTACACCGGCCCGGCGTTTTATACCGAAGCCAACAAGTTCCAGAAGGTTGCGTTTGCCGATATTCAGGCGGGCAAGGCGGAATTTGAAAAGTCGGCCGACAACGGCTGGGTGGGCATGGTGCAGCACCACTTCGTGTCAGCCTGGTTGCCTCAAGGTACCGTGAAGCGTGAATACTATACGCGTGCGCTGGGCGACGGCCTGTATTCTGCCGGGGTGATTCTGGCCGAGGGCACGCTTGCGCCCGGGCACGAGAAAACCTTCAGCGTGCCACTGTATGCCGGCCCGCAAATCCAGACCGAACTCGAGAAAACCGCGCCGGGGCTCGATCTTTCGCGCGATTACGGCTGGCTGACCCCGCTGGCGTATCCGATTTTCTGGGCGCTGGAAAAAATCGAGCGCATCGTCGGCAACTGGGGCTGGGCCATCATCATCCTGACCATCCTCATCAAACTTGCGCTGTATCCGCTGTCGGCCGCGGGCTACAAGTCGATGGCCAAGATGAAGAAACTCACCCCGCGCTTGCAGAAGCTGAAGGAAACCTATGGTGATGACCGTGCCAAGCTGCATCAGGCCATGGCGGAGATGTACAAGACCGAGAAGATCAACCCGCTCGGGGGCTGTTTCCCCATCCTGATCCAGATTCCGGTGTTCATCGCGCTGTACTGGGTGCTGCTGGCAGCGGTGGAAATGCGCGGCGCACCGTGGCTGGGCTGGATCACCGATCTGACTGCGCCAGATCCCTGGTTCATCCTGCCGGTCATCATGGGGGTGACCTCGATTCTGCAGGTCAAGCTCAACCCGCAGCCGATGGACCCGATGCAGGCCAAGATCATGATGATCATGCCGGTGGCGTTTACCGTGATGTTCGTGTTCTTCCCGGCCGGCCTGGTGCTCTACTGGGTTGCGAACAATATCCTGTCGATCGCGCAGCAGTGGGCCATCAACAAGCAGGTCGAGGGCGCCCCCGCCAGAAAGAGCTGAGCAATCAGCGCAGGATCAGGCCGTCGAGGCGTTCCGGCGTGTGCACCCAGTAACCCTGCACATAGTCGACGCCCTGCTGCTTGAGCCAGTCGCGCGTCGCCTCGCTGTCGACGTATTCGGCAATCACCTTGAGCCCGAGCGCGTGGGCGACATCCACCATCGAGGCGGTGAGCGCCTGGTCGGTCTTGTCGGTCAGGACGTTGCGGATATACGTACCGTCGATCTTCAGGTAATCCAGCGGCAGGCTGCGCAGATAGGCATACGAGCTATAGCCGCTTCCAAAATCGTCCAGCGCCACGCGGCATCCCAGTTGACGCAGGCTGCGCAGGGCGCGTACCGCCGCGTCCAGATTGCCGATCGCAGCGGTTTCCGTCACCTCGAAGATCAGCTGGGAGGCGAGATGGGGGTGGCGGGCAATCAACTGCACCAGCGCGTCCACATGATCCGTCTGGGTCAGGCTGTGGCCGGACAGGTTGACGGACAGGCCGCTCAGCTGGCCCATTTGGTCCGGGTTGTTTTCCATCCAGTCAAGCACCGATTTCAGCACCCAGGCGTCCAGATCATGGATGCGGCCGGTCTGCTCGGCCATCACGACGAAGCTCTGGGTGGTATGGCTCGGGACCAGGTCCTCGCTCACGCCGAGCAGGATTTCATAATGCGGGAGCGCCGTTTCGTCACTTGATGCAATCTTCTGGCAGCGCAGGTACAACGAGGCGAAGGGGAGGGGGTCGATCTGGTTGGTGGTGGGCGGTGCCAGCAGCAAACAACTGAGATCGAGCCCGGCGTGCTGCCGCATCGGGATGCAGGCCTGGTTGGCGCGACGCAGGGTATTCGAAATCGTGGGCGCGTCGTCTGCCTCGATCAGCGGCACCACGGCCCCCATCATCTTCCATTCGGGATGCAGCGCCTCCATGTCGGTCTTGAGTCGGTAAAGCCGCTCGGCAAGCCGCGCCGGGTCTTGGGGCGCAAACACCAGCATGAAGGACACGTCGCTGAGGCGCCCGCAATGCTCGCCGATTTCCAGGATGCCAAGCAGGATTTCTCCGGTGCGCTGCTGCATGACGGCCAACTCGTCCCCGGGCAGCGATGACATCCGGGGCCGCATGGTGGGAACCTCGACCAGGACGCAGTAAGTGGGTGGTTCGGTCACCGGGTGGGCCAAGTGGCGCTCGAGCTCGTCGATCAGGGCGCTGCGCTTGAGGCAGCCGCTGGCAGGATCTTTCCAGGTGTAGGCATGGACGGCGTCGAGGCTGGCGGTGAGGGTCGCGTCGGCGATCCGGTCCAGGAACGGCTCATAAAAGCTTTGCGCTTCTTCAATCTGTCCGTTGTCGAGGTCATGGATGAAGCGTTCGGCGGGAATCTCCAGCAGGCCGGTGGCCGACCGGTCCAGCAGCATCCAGGTGCCGTCGTGTCGGCCCAGTACTTCGTAGGGGATCGCCTCGTCCGCGTTCTTGACGACGCACCATCCGGTGTTGATCAGGGCGGGGTCGGCCTCGAGCGGGCCCAGGCGGCTCAGATGATTGGCCCGGCGCAGCTGCCGGTCGGCCTGCAGTTGAGTGACGATCTTGACCAGCAGGCCGTTGACCTGGTCGAGCGCGGTGTCAACGTCTTCCTGCCCCAGCAGCCATTGCATGGAGAGGTTGATGGCGTGGTGGAGCGTCGGATCGAGAAACTGGCCGCGGTTGTCAGCGCCCAGATGCAGGGCGTCCAGTGCGTTGACGAGTTTCCAGGCGGGGTGGTTGGGCTGGTCCTGATAGGTGAGGCCGTTGAGCGTGTATTCCAGCAGCAGGCCCTGCGCCTGCAGCATCAGGGCGCGAATCTGGGAGGCCTGGGCCAGCTTTTCGGGGCCGGACTCGATCGCCGGCTGTTGCCGCATCAGGGCATGCAGTCCCTGCAAGGCAGCGTTATCCAGATCGGTCAGGCCGCCGAGCCCCTGCCCGATGGCCGGCATCACCGCGCCCGACTCGATCAGCGCCAGCTGGCCTTGCAGCATGGGGTCCGCTTCATTGTGCCGGCTCGCGTCGGGCAGAAAGCGTTCAAAAATGCGGTCGCGGGCCAGCAGGCCGGGCACCAGATGGCTGGCAGGAAAATACGCGCCCGGCTGCGAGGCGACGCCGGCGGACAGGCGTTCATTCAGCTCATCGAGGTTGTCGGGGAGCCGGCCCGCCAGCGCGGCCAGTTTGCCGAGTTTATCCACGGTGCTGGCGTCGGGTAGAGCGTGCCCGGCGCCTTCGGCCGGGCTTGACGCGTACAGGTGCAGCCATTGTTCCAGGCTCGCTATCTGGCCGGGCTGGTGGATCGGCTCGGACAGGGCTTCCGCAACGATGTGCAGCAAGCCCTGATACAGGGGGATGGCGTGTTTCTGGAAAGCCTGCCCCATCAGTTCGTAGCAGCGGGCGCGGTCATCCGGGTCCAGCTTGAGCGGCGCGATCAGGTCGGCGAGCATGTCGAGCACGGCGTCCGCCTGATAGGGGTGGGCCGCATGTTTGTGGCCGTTCTTGTTCAGGCTGGTGTAGTGGCGGTCAAATTCCTCGGGGAGCGGGTGTACGGACTCGGTGACCCGTTGCGCGATGGCGGTGCGGCGGATCCAGTCATCTACTTTGTCCATGTTGACCGGCTCGGGGGTCGGGCGAGAGGCCCCTTCCTGGCGACGGGCACGCAGTTCCGGGTACATCGGGTAGGCGCGGGTGAATTGCTGGGTGAGATGCGGGCGCAACGGATTCAGAAGCTGTTGCAGATCGGCCGCTGGAGGGCGGTCATCCAGGCCCTCTTTAGGCACATGGCTTACGCGCGCCCGCTTGGAGAGCAACTGATAAAAATCATCGACCACGGCTTTCATACCGTCCATGAACTGACTATGGCAGGCTTGCTGTACCTGCAGCTGGGACAGGCGTGCCAGCGACGATGAGCGATTCCGGTTGACCGACTGCAGGGCGGCCAGGATGCCGGCTGATTCATCCCGCAGGGAGAGCAGGACCCGCTGATCCTGGACATTGATGATCAGCCCCTTGCATGAAAAGTGCTGGTCCTGCGCATCGAAATCCAGTTGGGCCGTCATGCCCACGGCCTGCCGCGTGAGCGGAGTGGCCTGGAAGTCGAATGCCAGCCCCTGATTGGACAGGCTGGCGATGCTGCCAAAGCAGGGCGCCCGCCCCTCAAGCTGCAGGACGGCGGGCAACAACAAGGATCGCGGCGCGCGTGGTTTTTCGTCGGTCACAGGCGTGATATTAAGGGGGAACCCGTGTCGGAGGTAAACCCATACCAGGGGTGTGAAATAACGGCTATAAACTCACCAACTTAAGCGGGCCCCGAGTCGGCGTGGGATCGCCGCGAACCAGCGGGCACGTGCCGGGCCGCGCTACAATGCCTGCACCCTTGGTTTTCCTTGTCCTGTCGCGTCCGATGACTGTTGCCCCTCGTTTCCCGGCCGATCTGATCGCCGCTATCGCCACCGCTCCCGGGCGGGGCGGCGTGGGGGTGGTGCGGGTGTCGGGCGGCGATGTTGGTCCGCTTGCCCAGGGCATCCTCGGACGGCTTCCCGAGGTGCGCCGCGCGACCTGGGCCCGCTTCCTAGGCGGCGATGGCGAGACGCTGGACGAGGGCATCGCGCTGGTGTTTGTCGCACCGCAATCGTTTACCGGCGAACATGTGCTGGAACTGCAAGGACACGGCGGTCCGGTGGTGCTGAACCTGATCCTGCAGCGCTGTATCGAGCTGGGCGCCCGGCTGGCCGAGCCGGGTGAATTCACCCGCCGGGCCTACCTCAACGGCAAGCTGGACCTGGCACAGGCTGAAGCAGTGGCCGACGTGATCGACGCGGCGTCAGCCGAGGCCGCGCGTTCGGCCGTGCGATCCCTGTCGGGCGCGTTTTCGGCCCGGATTGCCGAATTGGTCGAGGCGCTGACCCGCCTGCGCATGCTGGTGGAAGCCACGCTGGATTTCCCCGAGGAAGAAATCGATTTTCTGCGCGACGCCGACGCGTTCGGCCGGCTCGATGCCATCGACGCCGGCCTGCGGGCGGTGCGGGCGCAGGCGCGGCAGGGTGCGCTGCTGCGCGAGGGGCTGACGGTGGTGCTGATCGGCCAGCCGAATGTGGGCAAATCGAGCCTGCTCAACCAGCTGGCCGGCTTCGAGGCGGCCATCGTCACCGAGATCGCGGGTACGACGCGCGACACCGTGCGCGAGGCCATCCAGATCGAGGGGGTGCCATTGCATATCGTCGATACGGCCGGCCTGCGCGACACCGATGATGCCGTCGAAAAAATCGGCATTGCCCGCACCTGGGCGGCCGTGGAGCAGGCCGATGTGGCGCTGCTGCTGGTGGATGCGGCACATGGGCTGGGTGAGCGCGAGACGGCGATTCTGGCGCGCCTACCCAATATGGCGCGGCTGACGATCCACAACAAGATTGACGTGACCGCCGAAGCGCCGCGCGTGGCGGGCGATGAGGTCTGGCTGTCCGCCAAAATGGGTTCGGGCGTCGATTTGTTGCGCAGGAAACTGCTCGAATCGGCGGGCTGGCAGGCTGCGGGCGAAGGGGCTTTCATGGCGCGCGCGCGCCATCTGGATGCGCTTGGGCGCGCCGCGGGTAACCTTGCCGCCGCGCGCGAAGCCGCCGCGCAACTCGAGCTGTTTGCCGAAGAGCTGCGATTGGCGCAGGCAGCCTTGTCGGACATCACTGGCGAATTCACGGCCGACGACCTGCTGGGCGAGATCTTCAGCACGTTTTGCATCGGCAAGTAAGCATTCCATGTTGACCTGGCGCGGCATCGCACACGAACTCAACACCCATCGGAGACGCCTGCTGCAGGCCAACTTGGTTGCGGTTCTCGCGGTGGCGGCTGCGGTGCCGGTGCCGCTGCTTCTGCCGCTGATGGTGGACGAGGTGCTGCTGCACCATCCAGGAAACATGGTGGCGGTCCTCGGCGCGTGGTTTCCGGCAGCATGGCACGGGCCGGTGCTGTTTATCGGCATGGCCCTGCTGCTGACGGTGGGGCTCCGGCTGACGGCGATCTTGCTAAATGTGTGGCAGGGGCGCAGCTTTTCGCTGCTGGCGAAGGAGGTGGTGTACCGCATCCGGGTACGGATGCTGTCCCGCCTGTCGCGCATCGCGCTGTCGGAATTCGAGACCGTGGGCGCCGGCCGGGTGGCTTCGCATTTCGTGACCGACCTCAATGCCATCGACAGTTTTCTGGGGTCGTCGGTGTCGGGTCTGGTGGTGTCGGTGCTGACGCTGGTGGGGGTGGCGGGGGTACTGTTCTGGATGCACTGGCAGCTGGCGCTGTTCATCCTGCTGCTGAATCCCGTCGTGATCCTGTTTTCGACCCGGCTCGGCAAGCGGGTCAAGGACCTGAAAAAGCATGAAAACCGTGCGTTCGAGGTGTTTCAGGACGCCCTTGCCGAAACGCTGGACGCGCTGACGCAGATCCGTGCGATGAACCGCGAACGGCATTACCTGGCGCGGATGACCGACAAGGCGGACGATATTCGCCGCCATGCCGCGGCGTTTGCCTGGAAGTCGGACGCGATGAGCCGGATTTCCTTTTTTGTGTTCCTGGTGGGCTTCGATACCTTCCGCGCCGGGGCGATGCTGATGGTGGTGTTCTCCGACCTCAGCATCGGCGAGATGCTGGCGGTGTTCGGCTACCTGTGGTTCATGATGACGCCCGTGCAGGAGCTGGTGAACATGCAGTACGCCTGGTATGCGGCCAATGCCGCGCTGGGGCGGATCAACGCCCTGCTGGGGATGCACAGCGAACCGCAGCATCCTGCGCTGCGGGATCCGTTCGCGGGCCAGGCCACCGTGGGGATCGCGCTGGAGCATGTCAGCTTTGCCTACGCGGATGGCGAAACCGTGCTCGACGACGTCAGTCTGAAGGTGGCGGCAGGCGAAAAGGTGGCGCTGGTCGGCGCCTCGGGCGGCGGCAAGTCGACGCTGGTGCAGGCCTTGCTGGGCCTGTATCCGGTCAAGTCCGGGCAGATCCTGTTTGGCGACGTGCCGGTCACCGAGATCGGCTGGGATGCTGTGCGTGAGCACGTCGGCGTCGTGCTGCAGCATCCGGTGTTGTTCAATGAAGATGTGCGCGCCAATCTGACCCTGGGGCGCGAGGTGGACGACGCCATCCTGTGGCACGCGCTGGACATTGCCCAGTTGAAGGACTTTATTGCGGCGCTGCCGCACGGTTTGGAAACGGCGGTGGGTCGGCAGGGCGTGCGGCTGTCGGGCGGGCAGCGGCAACGGCTGGCGATTGCACGCATGATCGTCGCCGCGCCCCGAATCGTGATTCTCGACGAGGCGACCTCCGCGCTCGACACCGAGACCGAAGCGCGGCTGCATCTGGCGCTCGGCCATTTCCTGGCAGGCCGCACCACGCTCATCATCGCCCATCGGCTGTCCGCGGTGAAACAGGCCGACCGCATCCTGGTCTTCGAGAACGGGCGGGTGGTGGAGGAGGGCGACCACCATGCGCTGATCGACCGGGGTGGGCTGTACCACAAGCTGTACCATCGCGCCTGATTCCATTTCCAGATTGAAAATCTCTTTGTCGGTTTCGACTTGCCATGCTACAGCAGCACTGTCTGCGGCTCACCTTCGCGACCTTTTAATCTGGAAATGGAATGAGTGGGTTTCGTGCGGCAGTTCAATCGAGCGGCTAGCTATTACAGCAATTTCTGATATACTTCCCCGAGTTGTGCATACAGCAGTGGGCAGGTTGGTTCTCCGCCGTGCCTCGGGACTGTTCTCACAGCCCCATCGTCTTCGACCTCTCTATTGTGCCGCGGGTTGTTTGTTCAGCCGGCAGTGACAAGTCTTGTGGTTGGCGCCGATGTGATCGACGCGACCCGTTAGGCGCTTATAAACGCCTTTACATTCCGGTTCGTAATTTTGTGGCCTGTCTGGCGTGACGCCGGGCCCAGGTCAGGTTTGCGCGTTTGTGCGCACTAAAAAAGGTTTGCCATGAGCTTTTCCGAACTGGGGCTTGACCCCCTCCTCCTTAAATCCGTCCTGGCCTCGGGCTACGAAAACGCCACCCCGGTTCAGCTGCAGGCGATTCCTGCCGCGTTGGCCGGTGGCGACTTGCTGGTGTCGTCGCACACCGGAAGCGGCAAGACCGCAGCGTTCCTGCTGCCGTCGATCCAGCGGCTCCAGGTCGAGCCGACCGTCAAGAGCATGGGGCCGCGCGTGCTGGTGCTGACCCCGACGCGCGAACTCGCGCTGCAGGTTGAAAAGGCCGCCATGAAATATGGCAATGAACTGCGCCGTTTCCGCACCGCCTGTCTGGTCGGCGGTGCGCCCTATGGCCTGCAGTTGAAGCGCCTGAGCCAGCCGGTGGATATCGTGGTGGCCACGCCTGGCCGCCTGATCGACCATCTGGAGCGTGGCAAGATTGATTTCTCGCGCCTGGAGGTGCTGGTGCTCGACGAAGCTGACCGTATGCTGGACATGGGCTTTGTCGACGACATCCAGTCCATCGCCGCGCGCTGCCCGAAAGCGCGTCAGACCCTGCTGTTCTCGGCCACGCTTGACGGCGTGGTGGGCAACCTGGCACGCGAGCTGACCCATGATGCGCTGCGCATCGAGGTCGAAGCGCCACCCAAGCAGGACGCCAAGATCGAACAGCGCCTGCTGTTTGCCGACAACATGGATCACAAAAACCGTTTGCTCGACGCCTTGCTGCGCGGCGTGGACATGTCGCAGGCAATCGTGTTTGCTTCGACCAAGCGCAGCACCGAGGAAATCTCGGATCTGCTGGCCGAGAGCGGCTTTGCCTCCGATGCGCTGCATGGCGACATGCAACAGAGCCAGCGCAACCGTGCGCTGCAGCGCCTGCGCGAAGGCCGCACCCGCGTGCTGGTAGCGACCGACGTTGCTGCACGCGGCATCGATGTGGCCGGGATCAGCCATGTCATCAATTTCGACCTGCCGCGCCAGGCCGAGGATTATGTTCACCGCATTGGCCGCACGGGTCGTGCAGGCCGGACCGGCATTGCCGTGAGCTTTGCCGGCATGCGTGAAACGGGCTTGGTGCGCAACATCGAGCGTTATACCGGGAGCCGGATCGAGGTACATACCTTGCCGGGTCTGGAGCCCACCCAGAAGCCGACTTCGGGTCGTCCGGCCGCAAACCGCCCGCGCAGCAACAATGGTCCGCGTGGTGGCTTTGGCGACAAGAAGCGCAGCTTCGGTGACCGCACCGAACCGCGCAGCTATGGCGACCGTCCGCCGCGGGGTGACAGCCGCGACAACCGTGATCGTGGCTACCGTGCCGATGCGCGCCCTGCGGGTGATCGACCGGCGCGTCCCGACGCGCCGCCGCGCGGCAACCGATTTGAGAGCGCAGCCCGTGCGCCTTACGACGGCGCCCCACGCGCGTACAGTGACCGCCCGCCCCGTCACGAGGGCTATCGTGGTGCAGATGCGCAGCAAGCTCCCAAGCCGGAAGTGAACGGTAATAGCGTCGAGTATTGGGAAAAGCGCGAGCGCGAAGCCAAGGCTAAAGCCGCTGCCGGCCCCCGTGGCTATGGCGACCGCGGCGGCAAGGCGCGCACCGCCGGCCAGCCACGCACCTTTGGCAATGACGGCAACCGGGGCGGCAATACCCGTGTCGGTGTGCGGGGCCGTTTCAAGGACTAAGCAACGGAAGCTGTTGCCGCAGGACTGAAAGAGGGGGTTTCACGTGAAACCCCCTCTTTGTTTGTCTGCTGGGTGATGGTATTAAGCGCCAGGATGGTATTAATCTTGGCGCAGACATGTCCATGCATTTTTTTCCGCTCATGAAATATTTTGACCAGGCGCTTGACGCATTGAAGCCGACTTCTGCCGCCGATGTGTGCACCACCTACCGGTGGGTGGGTGACCGTGGCTTGCGGGTGGCAACGGGAGAGGCAACGCTGGCGCGGTTTGCGATGCTGGCTGCCCGGGACTTTCCGGAGGTCGAGGCGGTAGTGCCAGCGGACGACAGCCTTCTGGTCGTGCTGAAGGCCGGGTCGGCCGTATCGGCGGACTTGCAGGCCGCGCTGGCCGCGCCCCTGTCCGAGGAACAGGCGGTACTCGGCCGGCTGCATGAGCTCGTGGTCGAATACGGCGGGGCGGCTGGCCCGGACCTGGTCGACATGGCCCGACAGGCGGGAATGGGGGTGTCTGACTACATCGACTGCCATGCCGCGGCTGAATACACGGTTGCATTCCTGGGTTTTCAGCCCGGGTTTCCCTATTTGCGGGGCTTGCCTCGCGCCCTGCATGCGCCGCGCCGACCTTCGCCCCGGGTCAGTGTCGGCGCGGGCAGCGTGGCGATTGGGGGCGCCTACGCCGGAATTTACCCGGCCATCGGACCCGGTGGATGGCAGATCATCGGACGCACGACAGCTACCCTGTTCGATCCGCATCGGCGCGAGCCGGCCTTGCTGGCGCCGGGCGACCGCGTGCGGTTCGTGCCGCGATGATCGAGATCATTCGCGCGGGTCTGTGTGATCTGGTCATGGATCAGGGGCGGCCCGGCTGGTGCGCGCTCGGCGTGCCGGCGGGAGGGGCGGCGGACCCGGCCGCGCTGGCGGCAGGCAACCGGCTGGTGGGCAATGACCCGGCTGCAGCGGAGATTGAGATCGTGCTTTCAGGGCCCTCTTTGCGGTTTCCGGAAGGCGCCGTGCTGGCCTTGACGGGCGCGCGCTTTGACGCATCAACCGCCAGCGGCGCACCGGTTCGATGGAACGAAACCCTGGTGCTGGCACCGGGGGAAACCCTGACGCTCGGGCAGGCTGAAACGGGCTGTCGCTGCTGGCTGTCGCTGCGAGGGGGGCTGGACGTGCCACCGGTCATGGGCAGTTGCAGCACCCTGCTACCGGCCGGTTTTGGCGGTCACCACGGCCGGGCGCTTCGTGCGGGTGACGTGCTTTCGTGCCACCATGCGTCGGGTCATCCTTCCCGGTTGCGCGCACGCCCCCCTTTAAACGTTGACGAAGAAACGCCACTTCGTGTGGTGGCGGGGCCGCAATCGGCCCTGTTTTCAGATGAAGAGTTGGCAGCGTTTTTTGGAGGGCGTTTTCACGTGGGGTCTGGATGCGATCGGCGTGGCATGCGTTTACGCGGAGCGATGCCGACGCACGAACTGTCCGGCCTGCCATCGCAAGGCGTGCTTCCCGGGGCGATTCAGGTTCCGCCGGACGGCCAGCCGATCATTCTCGGCTGGGATGGGCCGGTGACCGGGGGATACCCGATCCTTGCGGGCGTCGTCGCCGCCGACTGGCCCCGGTTGGCGCAATTGCGGCCAGGCGACACGGTGCGATTCGAGACGCTGGATATCGAGACTGCGCACACGCTTGCTGCGTCAACTTGGCAAATCGAGGAAAGTACATGATCGACCTCAATGCAGACGTGGGCGAGGGCTACGATGATGTCGGCTTGATGCCGTTTCTGTCCCGCGTGTCGATTGCCTGTGGCGGCCACGCGGGGGATGCGGCCAGCATGACGGCCGCTTTGCGCTTGGCGGCCGAGCATGGCGTGGCCGTGGGGGCCCACCCGAGCTACCCGGACCCTGCCTGGTTTGGGCGGCGCCCAATCGCCGCGGGTGGGGACGAGATCGCGTCATGGGTCACACAACAGGTCGAGGCCCTGGCCGAACAGGCGGCCAGGCATGGCCTGCGTTTGGCCCACGTCAAGCCGCACGGCGCGCTGTACAACGTTGCCGCCACGGATCCCGGGGTTGCACGGGCGATCGTTCGGGCGGTGGCTGCGCTTGATCCGGCGCTGGTCGTGGTGGGCCTGTCGGGGTCACGCCTGATTGCGGCCGCGCGTTCGGCGGGGCTGAATGTGCTGAACGAGGCCTTTGCCGATCGTCTGTATGAAGCCAGCGGACAGCTGGTTTCACGTGAAACACCGGGCGCCTTGTTGACCGACCCGGAGTTGGCCGCCAGGCAGGCGCGTGCGCTTGCGCGGGGCGAATCGATCGTCACCTTGAGCGGTGACGATCTTCGGGTGGTCGCCGATACCCTGTGCCTGCACAGCGATACACCCGATGCGTCAAATATAGCCCGGGCCGTTCACGCTGCCCTCAATCGCGGATAATTCCGCCCCTGTGTTTTTGGATTGCTGAATCATGCCCCTGCTGACTTTTGACCGACTCGAACTGGCCTATGGCCACTGGCCCTTGCTGGATGGCGCATCGCTTGTGATCGAGGCGGGTGAGCGCATCGGCCTGATCGGCCGCAATGGCACCGGCAAGTCGAGCTTGCTGAAGATCATCGCCGGGCTTAATTCGCCGGATGCCGGAGACGTGTGGCGCAAGCCCGCGCTCAAGCTTGCATATGTGCCTCAGGAGCCGCAGTTTGAGGCAGGGCATACCGTGTTTGAAGCGGTTGCCGAAGGCGTTGGTGAAGCGCAGCGTCTGCTCGCCGAATACCACGCCGCCGCGCATCGGGTGGCCGAAGGCGATATGGACGCATTTGAGGATCTTGAGCGCTTGTCGCATGAGCTTGAGGTTCATGATGCCTGGAGGCTCAACAGCCGGGTGGAAGAAACCTTGCAGCGCCTGGGCCTGGATGCCGACCGCGAGGTCGACAGTCTCTCTGGCGGGCAGAAAAAGCGCGTCGCGCTGGCGCGTGCACTGGTGACGGATCCGGAGCTGCTATTGCTGGACGAACCGACCAATCACCTCGATTTCTCGGCCATCGACTGGCTGGAAAGCCTGCTGAATGACTTCAAGGGCGCCTTGCTATTCATCACCCACGACCGACGTTTTCTGGACAATGTCGCAAACCGCATTATCGAGCTTGATCGTGGCCAGTTACGCGAATATCAGGGCAATTTCACCGCATATCAGACCAAGAAGGCCGAGCAGTTGGAGATCGAGGCAGTTCATAACCGCAAGTTCGACAAGTTCTGGAAGCAGGAAGAAATCTGGATCCGCAAGGGCGTGCAGGCCCGACGCTGCCGAGACGAAGGGCGGGTGCGGCGGCTTGAGGCCTTGCGGCTTGTTCGCGAAGCGCGCATGGGGCGCACCGGGCAAGTGGGGTTCCAGATCGATTCGGGTGAGCGTTCCGGCAAGATGGTGGCCGAACTCGAGCATGTCACCTACGGGTATGACGATCGCATCCTCATTCGGGACTTCACGACCGCGGTGTTGCGAGGCGACAAACTCGGGCTGCTTGGTCCGAACGGCGCAGGCAAAACCACGTTGATCCGGCTGATCCTCGGCGACTTGAAGCCGCTGTCCGGCACAATCAAGCAGGGCACCAAGCTCGAGGTTGCGTACTTCGATCAGTTCCGCAACCAGTTGAACGACGATGCGACGCTGATCGACACGATTTCGCCCGGCTCCGACTTTGTGGAGATCGCAGGGCAGAAAAAGCACGTCATCAGCTATCTGGAGGACTTCTTGTTTCCGGCCGAGCGCGCGCGCGCCAAGGTCTCGGCCTTGTCGGGCGGGGAACGCAACCGTCTGCTGCTGGCGCGGCTGTTTGCGCGCCCCGCGAACCTGCTGGTGCTGGACGAGCCGACCAACGACCTTGATATCGATACGCTGGAGCTGCTGGAGCAATTGTTGCAGGACTACAGCGGAACCGTGCTCATCGTGTCGCACGACCGCACCTTCCTCGACAACGTGGTTACGCAGTCGATCGTGTTCGAAGGCGACGGCAAACTGACCGAGATCGTTGGCGGCTATGCGGACTGGCGCGCCTGGAAACAGCGCCAGCAAAGCGAGGCGTCGGACGCTTCGCAGGCGACGCCGTCCCGGCAGTCCGTGCCGTCGGCCCCGTCAAAATCGGCGCCGAAAGGCAGCCTCAGCTACAAGGAGGCGCGCGAGCTCGAAGCCTTGCCCGTTCAGATCGAGGCGCTCGAGACCGAGCAGACCCGGATCGCCGACCGGCTGGCCGATCCGGCCTTGTACCAATCCGCGCCCCAGGAAGCGACCACCCTGCATGCGCGCAGCGAGGCGATCGACGCCGAACTGCTGGCGGCGCTGGCGCGCTGGGAAGCGCTGGAGGCCAAGCAGGCGGCGGCCGGCTGAAGCCGCGGCCTTGAGCGCGCGAGGTTTCACGTGAAACAGTTTGGTGCAGCGGGTAGAATGCGCCCATGAATTTTCCTGAGCCATTCGATGTGATCGTCGTGGGCGGCGGCCATGCGGGCACCGAGGCCGCGCTGGCATCCGCCCGCATGGGCGTCAAGACGCTGCTGCTGACGCACAACATCGAAACCCTCGGCGCGATGTCGTGCAATCCGTCCATCGGCGGCATCGGCAAGGGCCATCTGGTCAAGGAGGTCGATGCGCTGGGCGGGGCGATGGCGCTGGCGACCGACGAGGCCGGGATCCAGTTCCGTACGCTCAATTCCTCCAAGGGGCCAGCGGTGCGCGCGACCCGGGCGCAGGCCGACCGGGTGCTGTACAAGGCGGCAATCCGGCGGCAGCTGGAGAATCAGCCGAACCTGACCCTGTTTCAGCAGGCTGTCGACGATCTGCTGCTCGAGGGCGATCGCGTCGCGGGCGTGAAAACCCAACTCGGCATCGTGTTCAGGGGCCGGGCTGTGGTGTTGACGACGGGCACCTTCCTGGCTGGCCTGGTGCATGTGGGGCTGGAAAACTTTCAGGCCGGACGCATGGGCGACCCGCCCGCCGTGTCCCTTGCCGCGCGGTTACGCGAGTTAAGCCTGCCGGTCGGGCGGCTGAAAACCGGAACGCCGCCGCGCATCGACGGCCGCACGATCGATTACAGCCAGACGCTGGTGCAGCCGGGCGACGACCCGGCACCGGCGTTTTCCTTCATGGGCGATCCGGCGGCGCATCCCGAGCAGCGGCCATGCTGGATCACCCACACCACCGCCGAAACGCACGCGATCATTCGTGGTGGACTCGACCGTTCGCCGATGTACACCGGCGTCATCGAAGGGGTGGGGCCGCGCTACTGCCCGTCGATCGAGGACAAGATCACCCGCTTTGCCGACAAGGCCAGCCACCAGATCTTTCTCGAACCGGAAGGGCTGATGACCCACGAAATCTACCCCAACGGCATTTCGACCTCTCTGCCGTTCGATGTGCAGCTCGCCATCGTGCGCTCGATTCCCGGGCTGGAAAATGCGCATATCCTGCGCCCCGGCTATGCCATCGAATACGACTACTACGACCCGCGTAACCTGAAAGCCTCACTGGAGACGAAGTCGATCGGCGGGCTGTTCTTTGCCGGTCAGATCAACGGCACGACCGGCTACGAAGAAGCGGCCGCGCAGGGGCTGCTGGCCGGCATCAACGCCGGCTTGCAGGCGCAGGGCAAAGACGCCTGGAGCCCCGGCCGGCATGAGGCCTACCTCGGCGTGCTGGTCGACGACCTCATCACGCGCGGCGTGTCCGAGCCGTATCGCATGTTCACCAGCCGCGCCGAATACCGGCTGCAGTTGCGCGAGGACAATGCCGATATGCGGCTGACCGAGGCCGGGCGTGCGCTCGGCGTGGTCGACGATGCGCGCTGGGATGCCTTCAGCCGCAAGCGCGATGCCGTCTCCCGCGAAACCGAGCGCCTCAGGGCCGCCTGGGTCACCCCTTCCATCCTGCCGCCCGATGAGGCCACGCGCCTGATCGGCCAGCCGATCGACCACGAATACAGCCTGTTCGAACTGCTGCGTCGCCCCAATTTGAGCTACGCGCAGATTCTTGCGCTGCCTGGCGGCGGGGCCGGCGAACCCGACCCGGGCGTCTCCGAGCAGGTCGAAATCGCAGCCAAGTATCAGGGCTATATCGACCGCCAGAACGATGAAATCGGGCGTCAGCGCGAGCAGGAAGGCCTGCGCCTGCCGGCCGACCTCGATTACAGCCTGTTCACCGGGCTGTCGATGGAAGTGCGCCAGCGCCTGCAGAAAGCGCGACCCGAGACACTGGGGCAGGCCGCGCGGCTGCAGGGCGTGACCCCGGCGGCGATCTCGGTGCTGCTGGTCTATGCCAAGCGCGGCTTTGTCCCGGATAAAACGCAGCGCGGCCCCAAACCAGACGCGCAGAAGCGAAGCGCATGACCATTCAGGCGCCTCTCGCGGCGGGAATCGCTGCCCTCGGCCTGGCCTTGCCCGACGGGGCCGAAGCCAAGCTCCTCGCGTACCTGGCGTTGCTCGACAAGTGGAACCGGGTGTACAACCTGACTGCCGTGCGCGACGCTGAGCGCATGGTCAGCCACCATCTGCTGGATTCGCTTGCGGCCGTCCCCTTTTTTCAGGGTGGGACGGTGCTTGACGTCGGCAGCGGCGGCGGCCTGCCGGGCATTCCGCTGGCAATCGCGCGGCCGGACCTGCAGGTCACGCTGATCGACAGCATCGCCAAGAAAACCGCTTTTCTGCTGCAGGCCAAGGCCGAACTCGGTTTGAACAACGTCACGGTGGAGACGGGCCGGGTGGAACACTTCCACCCGGCCGTGAAATTCGATGTCATCACCTCGCGCGCCTTTTCCGACCTCAAGGAATTCGTCACGCTGACCCGGCATCTGCTGAAACCCGCGGGCTGCTGGCTGGCGATGAAGGGCCTGATGCCGCACGAAGAGGTCGCCGCCTTGCCGGACTGGGTGAAAGTCAGCGCCAACCAGTCGCTGCACGTCCCCGGGCTGGAAGCGAGCCGCCACATGATTGTTCTGGAGCCTGTTGAATGAGTCGAATTCTGGCAATTGCGAACCAAAAAGGCGGCGTCGGCAAGACGACGACCGCGGTGAATCTGGCGGCCAGCCTGGCAGAACGGGGGCAGCGCGTGCTGCTGGCCGATCTCGATCCGCAGGGCAACGCGACCATGGGCGCGGGCATCGAAAAGCGCACCGCGCTGCCGACGGTGTATCAGATCCTGCTCAACCAGGTGTCGGTGCGCGAGGCGCGCATGCGCTCCGAACCGGGGCAGTTCGATGTGATTCCGGCCAACCGCGAGCTGGCCGGCGCCGAAATCGATCTGGTCAACCTGGAGCAGCGCGATCTGCGCTTGAAGGTCGCGCTGGCACAGGTCGCCGATGACTACGACTTTGTCCTGATGGACTGCCCGCCGACGCTGAATCTGCTGACGGTCAATGCCTTTGCCGCTGCACAGTCGGTGCTGATCCCGATGCAGTGCGAGTATTACGCGCTGGAAGGTCTGACCGATCTGGTCGCCACCATCAAGAAGGTCAAGCAGCGGCTCAATCCCGAGATCCAGGTCGAGGGCTTGCTGCGGGTGATGTTCGATCCGCGCAGCACGCTGGCCCAGCAGGTGTCGGACCAGATCAAGCAGCATTTTGGCGACAAGGTGTACGACACCGTCATTCCGCGCAACGTGCGGCTGGCCGAGGCGCCCAGCCACGGATTGCCGGTGCTGGCCTACGATCGCCAGTGCAAGGGCGCGAAAGCCTATATGGAACTGGCCGAAGAAACGCTCAGTCGTGCAGGCCTTAATGCAAAGGAGACCACCCATGGCGAGGCTTAAGGGACTCGGACGCGGCCTCGATGCGCTACTGAGCGGGGATGACAACGCAGCGCCGCCGCAGGGCGACCTGCGCTTGATGAAAGTGACGCAGCTCGCGCCCGGAAAATATCAGCCGCGCACCCAGATGGACAGCGAATCGCTGCAGGAGCTGGCCGATTCGATTCGCGTGCAGGGGCTGATGCAGCCGATTTTGGCGCGCGAAGTGGAAAGCGGGTTCGAGATCATCGCCGGCGAACGCCGCTGGCGCGCCGCGCAGCTGGCCGGGTTGAGCGAGGTGCCCGTGCTGCTCCGCGACGTGGCGGACGATGCGGTGGCGGCGATGGCGCTGATCGAGAACATCCAGCGCGAAGACCTCAACGCCATCGATGAAGCGCATGGCATGCAGCGCCTGATCCAGGATTTCGGCATGACCCACGATGCGGTGGCACAGGCTGTCGGCAAGTCGCGGGCGGCGGTGTCCAACCTGTTGCGCCTGCTCAATCTGTCGCGCCCGGTACAGGACATGCTGGTTGCCGGGCTCATCGAAATGGGCCATGCGCGTGCGCTGCTGCCGCTGCATGCGGGGGTGCAGCGCGAGCTGGCGCACGAAATCGAGACCCGCGGGCTGTCGGTGCGCGAAGTCGAGCGCCGCGTGGCACGCCTCAAGGACGCCCCCGCCGAGCCTGCCAAGGCGGCGGTGTCGCGCGACACGCTGCGGCTGGAAGAGGCGCTGTCGGACGCCTTGGGCATGACGGCGCACGTGCAGGCCAACAAACAGGGCAAGGGCAAGCTGACGCTGCATTTTGGCAGCGCGGACGAGTTGCAGGGATTGTTGCAGCGTCTGGGGATTCAGCTGTAAACCGATGCGAGTCGATGGCGATGGCCGGCGGCGGACTCAATTCGGCATCACGGTCCCGGCCAAGCCCCGGGGTGGGCGCCTGTTAAAGAATCGACCCGGCGGCAGGGTGTTGTGGCGACAACATCGGTACGTACTGAAATTCATTATCAGGCAACTTGATGATTGCATAGACCCCACTAATTCTTGTATCATCGCCGGCTAATGTTCTCCGGAAATGACACCGGCACCAGGAGGGTGGCCTTGGCGCAAGCGGGGCTCGCTCCATTGGCTGCACTGTTCGCGGGCGGGGTTGCGGGGGTCGAGTCCGGATTGGCTGTGCTGTATGGCGTGCTGGTCGCGCTGGCTGTCAGTGTTGTGCTGGTGGCGCGCGAGCGGCAATCGATGCGGCACCCTGAATGGGATCAGCATCGATTGCTCAAGTTGTTCATCCGGACCGGGATTGAACGCCTGGCGCTGCTGGTCGGGCTGCTGATTGTGGGCCTCGTGGTGTTGAAGCTGACGCCCCTGCCAGTATTGCTGGGGCTGGTGCTGGCCCAGTTTGCCTGGCTGGTAGCAGCGACCGGCCGCAACAAAAAATAAAGCGTCGGATCATCGGGGCTTGACCTAGGTTTGTTTTGAATGGGGGCGCGAGGTGCGCCCATCCAAAACCCACTTATTGAATTTGATCACTATGGCTTCGGAATACGCTTCCTCCGGCGAGTACATCAAGCATCACCTGCAAAACCTGACCTATGGTCAGCACCCTGATGGCGCGTGGGGGTTTGCCCACGGTGCCGAAGAAGCCAAGGCCATGGGCTTCTGGGCGATCAACGTGGACAGCATGCTGTTCTCGATCGGGCTGGGCGTGCTATTTCTGTTCGTTTTCCGCATGGCAGCCAAAAAAGCCACCACGGGCGTGCCTGCTGGCTTGCAAAATTTTGTCGAATGGATTGTTGAGTTCATCGACTCTTCCGTGCGCGGTTCCTTCTCCCACAAGAATCCCCTGGTTGCCCCGCTGGCGCTGACCGTGTTCCTGTGGGTCTTCCTGATGAACCTGATGGACCTGATCCCGGTGGACTGGTTGCCGCTGGCGGCAACGATGGCGGGCATTCCGTATCTGAAAGTGGTGCCGTCGACCGACCCCAATGTGACCTTTGGCCTGTCGCTGTCGATTTTCTTTTTGGTGCTGTACTACAGCGTCAAGATGAAAGGTGCAGGCGGCTTCTTCTCCGAACTGGCTTTCCAGCCTTTCCCGAAATTCATGTTTCCGGTCAACCTGCTGCTTGAGGGCGTGGGCCTGATCGCCAAGCCGATTTCGTTGGCTCTGCGTCTGTTCGGCAACATGTACGCCGGTGAAATGATCTTCATCCTGATCGCCCTGATGTTCGGCGGCAGCTGGATGCTGGCACTGTTTGGCGGCGTCTTGCAGTGGGGCTGGGCGGTGTTCCACATCCTCATCATCACCCTGCAGGCGTTCATCTTCATGACCTTGACCATCGTCTACCTGGACATGGCGCACGCCGAGCACCATTGATTACGGCATCATCGATTTCGTTTGGATTCACTTGTTTTAACTTTAATTTGATCTCTAGGAGCAACAAATGGAAATGACTCAAGCAGTGCTGTACATTGCAGGCGCCCTGATGATGGGTTTGGGTGCGCTTGGCGCAGCCGTCGGTATCGGCATCCTCGGTGGCCGCTTCCTCGAAGGCGCAGCCCGTCAGCCTGAACTGATCCCCATGCTGCGTACCCAGTTCTTCATCGTCATGGGTCTGGTCGACGCCGTGCCGATGATTGCTGTCGGTCTGGCCATGTACGTTCTGTTCGCCGTTGCCGGTTAATTCACGGGTTATTCGGAACTTGTCTAACTCCCCAATAAAGGTGCGGATATGAATTTCAACGCAACTTTGATCGGCCAGTCCATCACGTTCATTTTCTTCGTGTGGTTCTGCATGAAGTTCGTGTGGCCGCCGATCATGAATGCGCTCGAAACGCGCAAAAAACAAATCGCTGACGGCCTGGCTGCAGCGGACCGTGGCAAGCACGAGCTGGAGCTGGCGGCCAAGAAGGCCGGCGACAACATGCGTCATGCCAAGACGCAGGCTGCCGAAGTGATCGCCCAGGCTGAAAAGCGTGCGGCGCAAATCATCGAGGAAGCCAAAACGGCTGCCAAGGATGAAGGCGACCGACAGCTTGCCGCTGCTCAGGCCAACATCGCCCAGGAAGCCAACCGTGCACGTGAAGGCCTGCGCGAACAGGTGGCTGCGCTGGCGGTGGCGGGTGCGGAAAAGATTCTGCGTCGCGAAGTCAACGCGCAAACCCATGCTGAGCTTCTGGGCCAGCTGAAAGCCGAGCTGTAAACCATGATCGAACTGTCTACCCTCGCACGTCCCTACGCCGAAGCGGTCTACCGCATGGCGCAGGGCGAGAACGACCTGGCAGGCTGGTCGTCGCGCATTGCCACCCTGGCAGCGATCGTGTCCGATCCTCAGGTGGCTCGGCTGATTCACGACCCTGCCGTTGCGGCAGATCGTGTGGCCGGGCTGGTGGCCGATGTGGCTGGCGCGGATCTGGGCGAGCGCGGCGTCAATTTCGTCAAGGTGCTGTCCGAAAACAACCGTTTGGCACTGTTGCCTGAAATCGGCAGCCAGTTCGAAACGCTGAAAGCGCATGCCGAAGGCACCATCGAGGCAACCATCACCAGCGCGATGGAGTTGACGCAGGGACAACTGGACGACCTGGTTGCGGGCCTCAAGGCCAAATTCAACCGCGCGGTGACCGTGCAGGTGGAAGTGGACCCCGGCTTGATCGGCGGCGCGGTGATCGCTATCGGCGACCAGGTGATCGACAGCTCGGTCAAAGGACGGCTGCAGCGCATGACATTTGCGCTGCAAGGCTAATGTCGGTACGGATAATTATCGAAACCGCCAGACTTAATTTTTGAACCTCGGGGTTCGGAGAACACACATGCAATTGAATCCAAGCGAAATCAGCGAACTGATTAAAGCCAAGATCGAAAACCTTGGTGCATCGAGCGAACTGCGCACCCAGGGCACGATCGTGTCCGTAACCGACGGTATCGTCCGCATTCATGGCTTGTCCGACGTGATGTCGGGTGAAATGATCGAAATGCCGGGCAACACCTTCGGCGTGGCGCTCAACCTCGAGCGCGACTCGGTCGGCGCCGTGATCCTGGGCGACTACGAGCACATCAAGGAAGGCGACGTCGCCAAGTGCACCGGTCGCATCCTCGAAGTGCCGGTCGGCCGTGGGCTGCTGGGCCGCGTGGTGAACTCGCTGGGTCAGCCGATCGACGCCAAGGGCCCGATCGCAGCCGATACCACCATGCCGATCGAGCGCATTGCGCCGGGCGTGATCGAACGCAAATCGGTTGACCAGCCGGTGCAGACTGGCTTGAAGTCGATCGACGCCATGGTGCCGGTCGGCCGCGGCCAGCGCGAACTGATCATTGGCGACCGCCAGACCGGCAAGACGGCCGTCGCGATCGACGCCATCATCAACCAGAAGGGCACCGGCGTGAAGTGTATTTACGTCGCGGTCGGGCAGAAGGCGTCTTCGGTTGCCAACGTCGTGCGCAAGCTCGAAGAGCACGGCGCGATGGATCACACCATCGTCGTAGCCGCGACCGCCGCCGATGCCGCCGCCATGCAGTACATTGCACCGTACTCGGGCTGCACCATGGGCGAGTTCTTCCGCGACTGCGGTGAAGATGCGCTGATCGTGTATGACGATCTGACCAAGCAGGCCTGGGCCTACCGTCAGGTGTCGTTGCTGCTGCGTCGCCCGCCGGGCCGCGAAGCCTACCCCGGCGACGTGTTCTACCTGCACTCGCGTCTGCTGGAACGTGCTGCGCGCGTCAATGCTGATTTCGTCGAGAAGTCCACCAATGGCGCCGTCAAGGGCCAGACCGGATCGCTGACCGCCTTGCCGATTATCGAAACGCAGGCGGGCGACGTGTCCGCGTTCGTGCCGACCAACGTCATCTCGATTACCGACGGCCAGATCTTCCTGGAAACCGACTTGTTCAACGCCGGTATCCGCCCTGCGATCAACGCCGGTTTGTCGGTGTCGCGCGTCGGCGGCGCAGCACAAACCAAGGTGATCAAGAAGCTCGGCGGCGGTATCCGCCTCGCGCTGGCGCAGTACCGTGAACTGGCGGCGTTTGCCCAGTTTGCCTCCGATCTGGATGACGCAACCCGCAAGCAGCTGGAGCGCGGCCGCCGTGTGACCGAACTGATGAAGCAGGCGCAGTATTCGCCGATGTCGATTTCGCAGATGGCGCTGACGCTGTTTGCCGTCAACAAGGGCTACATGGACGACGTCGAAATCAACAAGATTCTGCCCTTCGAGTCGGCCTTGATGGCTTTCATGAAGAGCAAGCATGCCGGCATCATGGATGCGGTCGAGAGCAGCGGCAATCTGGACGATGCCAATGAAAAGGCGCTCACCGCCGCGGTGGAAGAGTTCAAGCAAACCGGCGTCTTTTGATAGACCGCGCTGATTAGGAGCCACTATGGCAGCCGGAAAAGAGATACGGACCAAGATCAAGAGCGTGGAAAACACGCGCAAGATCACCAAGGCCATGGAAATGGTCGCGGCGTCCAAAATGCGCAAGGCGCAGGAACGCATGCGGGCCGCCCGCCCGTATGCCGAGAAGATTGCCCGCGTGGCAACGCACCTGGCCTACGCCCATACGGAATACAAGCACCCCTTCGTGGTGCCGCGTGAGACCGTCAAGCGGGTTGGCCTGATCGTTATCAGCTCCGACAAGGGGCTGTGCGGTGGCCTCAACACCAATGCGTTCCGCGTGATGCTGACGCAGCTTAAGCAGTGGCAGGCAGCGGGCGTCGAAGTCGATGTGACCACGCTTGGCAACAAGGGCCTGGGCTTTATGCAGCGCCTTGGCAGCAACGTGGTGTCGCAACTGGTCGGCATGGGCGATACGCCGCACATGGACAAGCTGATCGGCCCGGTCAAGGTCATGCTGGATGCCTATCTGGACGGCCGTATCGACGCGCTGTATATCGTGTACAACCGCTTCGTCAACACGATGAAGCAGGAGCCGAAACTGGTCCAGCTGCTGCCGCTTGAACAGGTGGAAGACGACCAGGAGGCCAGCCTGAAAACGCACTGGGACTATATCTATGAGCCCGATGCCAAGCCGGTGGTTGATGAGATGCTGATGCGTTATATCGAATCGCTGGTGTATCAGGGCGTGGCCGAGAACATCGCGTGCGAGCAATCGGCCCGGATGGTGGCGATGAAAGCCGCATCCGACAACGCCAAGGACGTGATCGGCGAATTGAAGCTGGTGTACAACAAGACCCGTCAGGCCGCGATCACCAAGGAACTGTCCGAGATCGTGGCAGGCGCGGCCGCGGTTTGAGCGTGCCCAGCCCCTGAATTTAAGCTGCACAGAATTTAATTTTCTTAGGATACAAGCATGAGCAACGGAAAAATTGTTCAGATCATCGGCGCCGTGGTGGACGTGGAGTTTTCGCGTGGTTCCATGCCCGGGATCTTTGAAGCGCTGAAAATGGAGTCCCCCGAGCTCACGTTCGAAGTCCAGCAGCAGTTGGGCGATGGCGTGGTGCGCACGATTGCGATGGGCTCGACCGACGGTCTGCGCCGCGGCATGGAAGTGCTCGCGACCGGCAACCCGATTCTGGTCCCGGTGGGTCAGGCGACCCTCGGGCGGATCATGAACGTGCTGGGTACCCCCATCGATGAAATGGGTCCAGTCAACACCGACACGCATATGCCGATCCACCGCAAGCCGCCGGCCTACGCCGACCAGGCTGCCACGGTAGAAATTCTGGAAACGGGCATCAAGGTGATCGACCTGATCATGCCGATCGCCAAGGGCGGCAAGGTCGGCCTGTTCGGCGGTGCGGGCGTGGGCAAGACCGTGACGCTGATGGAACTGATCCGCAACATCGCCGTGGCGCACTCGGGCTTCTCCGTGTTCGCTGGCGTGGGCGAACGGACCCGTGAAGGCAACGACTTCTATCACGAGATGAAAGAAGGCGGCGTGCTGGACAAGGTCGCGCTGGTCTACGGCCAGATGAACGAGCCTCCCGGCAACCGTCTGCGGGTTGCGCTGACCGGCCTGACCATGGCGGAATACTTCCGCGACGAAGGCCGCGACGTGCTGCTGTTCATCGACAACATCTACCGCTATACGCTGGCCGGCACGGAAGTCTCCGCGCTGCTGGGCCGGATGCCGTCCGCCGTGGGCTACCAGCCGACGCTGGCCGACGAAATGGGCCGCCTGCAGGAGCGCATCACCTCCACCCGCACCGGCTCGATTACCTCCTTCCAGGCGGTGTACGTGCCTGCGGACGACTTGACCGACCCGTCGCCCGCCACCACCTTTGCCCACCTCGACGCCACCCTGGTGCTGTCGCGTCAGGTCGCTGAGCTGGGGATTTACCCGGCGGTGGATCCGCTCGACTCGACCTCGCGGATTCTCGATCCGCAAGTCGTCGGCGAAGAGCATTACAACGTCGCCCGCGCGGTGCAGGGCACCTTGCAGAAGTACAAGGAATTGCGCGACATTATCGCTATTCTGGGGATGGACGAACTGTCGCCCGAAGACAAGCTGGCGGTGTCCCGCGCACGTAAAATTCAGCGCTTCCTGTCGCAGCCTTTCTTCGTCGCCGAAGTGTTTACTGGCGCACCGGGCAAGTACGTTACGCTGAAGGAAACCATCTCCGGCTTCAAGGCGATCGTGGACGGCGAATACGACCACCTGCCCGAGCAGGCCTTCTACATGGTGGGCACCATCGAAGAAGCCGCCGAAAAGGCCAAAACCATTCAGTAAGGCACACGCACAAGGGGGGACGATCGTCCATCCCCCCGCGCGCCACTCCAGGAGTCCATTATGGCAATGACCTTACATCTCGACATCGTCAGCGCAGAAAAGTCGCTGTTTTCGGGTACGGCTGAGGTGGTAATCGCCCCGGGTCTGCGTGGTGAGCTCGGTATTTATCCGCGCCATACCCCGCTGCTCACCACACTCAAGCCCGGCTCCGTGCGCATCAAGCTCCCGGACCAGGACGAAGAAGAGCTGATCTATGTGTCCGGGGGCATTCTCGAAGTGCAGCCGAACACCGTGACCATCCTGTCCGATTCCGCCATTCGCGGTACCGACCTGGATGAAACCCGTGCACTCGAGGCCAAGCGGGCCGCCGAGGAAGCGATGAACGACAAGGCTGCGCTGATCGACTACGCGCAAGCCCAGGCCGAACTTGCCGAAGCAGTGGCCCAACTGGCAGCGATCAAGAAGCTGCGCCGCTAAGGCTTGCCGGTCAAGTCAGGCAGGGGAAAGGGCAACTTTCGGGTTGCCTTTTTTTCTTGGTGCACCAGGCATGGCGCGTAGCGCCGTGACTGGCGCTGTCTGACTCGCTGTGGTGGCGAGTTGGATGACTTGGGGGTGAAAGTCCCCTACACACCCGGCAAGGGGAAGTGTTAGCTGAACGGCAAGGGTGTCCGTCGCGAGGCGGAATCTGAAGGAAGCTGAAAGCAAAGCGCTGGCCTGACGAACAGGAAGCGGATTAGGCGGTGTAGCGGGGTGAGGCGGCCAATATCGTCAAAGCCCGATACTTGCACGGGACGCTACGACGTAGATCCGACAGGTATAAGCA
>JAWOJD010000118.1:0-3084 GCA_046484355.1 Thiobacillus sp. | reverse complement strand
GGGTTGGGTTTCTGGAACACCATGCCGACCCGGCGGCGCAGCAAGGCGACGTTCACATCCCGGTCATAGATATTTTTGCCTTCCATCAGGATCTTGCCGTCAACGCGACAGATTTCGACCAGGTCATTCATGCGGTTGAAGCAGCGCAGCAGGGTCGACTTGCCGCAGCCGCTGGGGCCGATGAAGGCGGTGACGCGGTTTTTCGGCAGATTCATGCTGACGCTCTTCAGTGCCTGCGATTCGCCGTAGTAGAGGTCGAGATTCTCGACGCGGATCGCCACTTCTTCCGTGTCTTTCATCTGCGTGCGCCCCAGGTCACCTATGTTGATCGCGTGGGTTTTCGGGCTGGCTTCGCTCATTTCAAAGTCCTTCGGTTCTATCGTTTGTAGGGGGGCGATCAAACGCCTTCGAGGCCGCGCATTTTCTCGCGCAGGCGGTTGCGCAGCCGGATCGCGAACAGGTTAAGCACGACGATGATGATCACCAGCAGCAGCGACGTGGCGTACACCAGCGCCCGCGCCGCCTCGACGTTGGGGCTCTGGAAGCCGACGTCGTAGATGTGGAAGCCCAGGTGCATGAACTTGCGCTCCAGGTGGAGGAATGGGAAGTTGCCGTCGAGCGGCAGGCTGGGGGCGAGCTTCACCACGCCAACCAGCATCAGCGGCGCCACCTCGCCGGCGGCGCGCGCAATCGCCAGGATGAGTCCGGTCATCATCGCCGGGCTGGCGATCGGCAGCACGGTGCGCCACAGCGTCTCGGCCTTGGTCGCGCCGAGCGCGAGGCTGCCCTCGCGGATGGTGCGCGGCACCCGCGACAGGCCTTCTTCGGTGGCGACGATCACCACCGGCAGGGTGAGGATCGCCAGCGTCAATGACGCCCACAGGATGCCGGGGCTGCCGAAGGTGGGCGCCGGCAACGCTGCCGCGAAGAACAGTTCGTCGATCGAACCGCCCAGCACATAGACGAAGAAGCCGAGGCCGAACACGCCGTAGACGATGGAGGGCACCCCCGCCAGGTTGTTGACCGAGATGCGGATGGCACGGATCACCGGGCCCGGCTTGGCGTATTCACGCATGTAGACCGCCGCCATGATGCCGAGCGGGGTGACCATCACCGACATCAGCAGCACCATCATCACCGTGCCGAAAATGGCCGGGAAGATACCGCCCTCGGTGTTGGCCTCGCGTGGATCATCGCTGACGAATTCGTAGAACTTGTGTACGTAGAAGCCGATCTTCTGCCACACGCTCATGGCGTTGGGCATGTACATGTCGGCCACCTTGGCCAGCGGAATGTCCACCAGCTGGCCGTCGTTCGTTTCAACCGTGACGCTGTCGCGCTCGATATCGACGCGCAACTGGTCCATCTTCTCCTGCAAGGCCAGATAATTGGCTTCGCGTGCTTCGCGCTCCCGGGCGAGTTCCGCCTTGGCGGCCTCGGTCAGCTTGTTGTCGATCTCCAGCCCACGTTCGCGCAGCCGAATCTTTTCCAGCGCATAGTTGATCTTGCCGATGTCGCCTTTTTCGATGCGCAGCGCTTCCCGGAACAGCGCATTGGAACGCTTTAGCCGCTTCTGCGCCTCTTCCCAGGCTGCGGGTCCCTCGGCCACCACAACGCCAGCTTCCTTGACCGCCTTCAGGTGGCCGTAAAAATTGCCCCATTCGCGACGTTCGATGGCGAGCAGATCCTTGGGATACGTGAATTCACCCAGCATGGGCGCGGGAAACCACTTGAAATCAACGCCGGTGAGGTCCTTGTTGCCCAGCTTGAACAGATAACGCTCGGCAAACAGGTCCTTGGTATCGACCTCGTAGCCCTGCTCGCGCAGACGGACGAGCGACACCTCCTGCTTCTCGCGTATCTCGCCGATCAGGCGCGAGCTGGAGCCATCCCGCTCCTGAAAAGTCACCTCGGTGACCGGCTTGGGCCAGAAATGGGTCAGACCGCGCGCGGCCGTCAGCCACACCACGCTGTAAACCATGATCAGCGACAGTGCGACCGCGCCGGCCGTGGTCCAGATCCAGGGTTCTCCGCTTTTGTACCAGTTACGCATCGGAATTCTTTCTTAAAGTGAGCTGTATTTTTCGCGCAGACGATGGCGTATCAGTTCTGCCACCGTATTGACGCAAAACGTGAACACGAACAGGACCAGCGCCGAGAAGAACAGCAGGCGGTAGTGGGTGGTGCCGACGGCCGCCTCGGGCATTTCCACCCCGATGTTGGCGGACAGGGTGCGGAAGCCGGTGAAGATGGACAGGTCCATCACCGCGGTGTTGCCTGTGGCCATCAGCACGATCATGGTTTCGCCCACTGCGCGTCCCATGCCGACCATGATGGCGGAGAAGATGCCGGGGCTGGCGGTCAGCAGCACGACGAAGAACAGGGTCTGCCACGGCGTTGCGCCGAGTGCCAACGATCCCGAGGTGAGATGCTTGGGCACGCTGAACACCGCGTCTTCGGCAATCGAGAAGATAGTGGGGATCACCGCAAAGCCCATGGCGATGCCGACCACCAGCGAGTTGCGCTGCTCGTAGGTAATGCCGAGTTCGTTGGTCAGCCAGTGCGGCATGTTGCCGCCGAAGAAGGCGGCTTCGATCGGGTGTCCCAATTGAATGGCCGAGTAGATCACCACAATGATGACAGGAATCAGCAAGGCGGCTTCCCAGCCGGCGCCGATGCCGGCCGTCAGCCGCTGCGGCAGCAGATGCCACACATAGGCCGTGATGACGAAGCTGAACGGCAGCATGAAAATCGCCATCAACGTGCCGGCAAGGTTGTTGTCGACCCAGGGTGCCAGCCACAGGCCGGCGAGAAAACCCAGGATCACCGTCGGCAGCGCTTCCATGATCTCGATCGACGGCTTGACCACGCTGCGCATCTTCGGCGACATGAAGTAGGCGGCGAAAATGGCACCCAGCACCGCCAGGGGAATCGCCACCAGCATGGCGTAGAACGCGGCTTTCAGCGTGCCGAAGGTGAGCGGGGCGACGCTCAACTTGGGTTCGAAGTCGGAGGTGGCGGCGGACGACTGCCAGTTGTATTCCGGTTCCTGGTAGCTCTCGTACCAGACCTTCTGCCACAAGG
>JAWOJD010000095.1:0-19518 GCA_046484355.1 Thiobacillus sp. | reverse complement strand
GTTGGGCAATCAGTTGATGCGCGCGGCGCTGGATTACCTGATCGCGCGCGGGACTGAGCGCATTATGTTGGATGCGAGTGAGGCGGGACGCTCGCTCTATGCCAAACTGGGCTTTCGTGATATTGGTAAAGGCAGCAAACCGCTGTTCTGGCACAGAGCGTATTACGTCGGCAGCGTCGGCGGTGCCACGCTTGATACGGTTCGAGCTTATGTCGACGCGCAAGGGACAGAAGAACACGCGCGCAAGAAGCACCCAAAAATCAGACCGCCCGCTTGACCCGCCTGCTGGCTCGAAACTCGCCTAGCAGGGGGAATGCGCGGGCATTTGTTCAGGTTGCGCGAATACACCGCCATTTTCGGGTCGTTGCGCTCGCCGTTGCCGCTGCGATAACGTTTCAGCGAAACTTCCACATAGCTCGACTGCTGCGACAGGAGCAGCGCTATATGGATGCGCTCGTCGGGCGTCAGCGCCTTGATCATTCCTTCCATGAAGCCAGCCCGAGCGCGCTGCTGACATATTTGTTCATATGTTCGAGCAGGTAGGCGGCGTTCTGGCGGGCCAGGTTGGGTGCATCGGGCATTGTGCTGTTGCCGCTTGCGCCATGGCAGTGGCGGCACACTGACGCGGCTTTCTCGCCCTCCCGGACCGCGGCCGACAGGGCAGCCGGGTCCTCACTGATCTGGGAGAGTTTCGCGTGCATCGCTTCCAGGGGGCGCAACCGGATTTTCCGCCGCAAGCTTTAGTTTGGCGGCAGACGGCTGACCCCGGCACTCAGTTGTCGAAGCGCCTGCCACTCGTACAGCAAGAGCCCCGATCCGATCAACGCGATGCCCGCCCAGCCGCTGGCCGGAATGAACTCGGCGTTGAGCGTTTGTCCAACCAGCAGCGCGGCGACCGGCGTGACGAGCGTGATCAGCGCGATGCGACCGGCGTCCAGATGCTTGATCAGGTGGTAATACAGCGTGAAACCCACCACCGAACCCAGCACGCCGAGATAAACGATGGCCGCGCTGGCACGCAGCGGCATGTCGGGGGGCAACTGCGCGGAATCGGCGATCACCCAGGCCAGCACGAAACAGGGTACCGCCACGCCGAGCGACCCGGTGGTGATGGCGAGCGACGAGATGCGCAGGTTCAGCCGCTTGATCCACACCAGCCCCAGCGCCTGCACGACCATTCCGGCCACCACGGCGAGCGTGCCGAAGGTGGCGTGGCCGTCGCCCGGCCACGGCTGGCCGAACAGGATCCACAGCCCGGCCACCGCCAACCCCAGGCCAGCCAGTCGAATCGGCGTAAGCGTGCGCTCACTTAACCACAGGGCGGCAAACACGCCGGTGAGCAGCGGCGACATGCCATAAATGACCGAAATCAGCCCCGACGGAATATGCAGCGCGCCCCAGTAAGTGAGCAGCATTGACACGAACAGTGTCAGCCCGCTGATCGCATACAGCTGCCGCGCAGGCTGCGTGAAGGGAAACGCGGTGCGGGTGGCGCGCAGCAGCATCAGACAGATCGCCAGCCCGATCAGCATCCGCGCCATCACCGCAAAGCTGAAACTCGCGCCCTGCGCGCTCCACTGAATCGCCAGCGGCGTGGTCGACCAGATGAGAATGACGCCGACGTAGGCGGCGGGGAGAGACATGGGGTGAGCGCTGGCTAACCTGGCAAGGCCTGCATGCTCTCGGCCGCGATTTCTCGCACATCGCCATCCGCGTCGCTGAGCCGGGGCTCCAGCCAGGCCCGCGCGTCGTCGCTCGCCGTCAATCCCAGGTAATGGCAGGCATCGGCGCGCACCCGGGCGTCGTCATGCTGCGACAGTTCGCCCAGTCGCGGCAGCAGTGCGCGCAGGGTGTCGGTGGCGGCAAAGGTTTCCAGCAGCACGCCGGCGCCCAGCCGCACGTTGAGGCTGGCCTCGACATTGCCGACGATGGGTAGCACCGCGGCGAGCAGGTCGGGATCGGATTCGATCAGCGCCTGCGCACGGGGCAGCTGGCCTTCCTTCAGCAGCAGATGAAACCAGTCGACCATGCCTGCTTCGCTGTCGGCCTTGGCCGCCCACGCGGCAAGCTCGGTCTTGCTGTGCACGCCCGCCAGTTCGATGCGGCCGATCCGCACCCACGGCACCGACCGCACGCCGAGGCTTTGCCCCACGTCGGGGCGCTGCTCCAGATTGACCGCTTCCAGCCGGCCAATCACGCCCTGCTTCACCAGGTCGGCGAGCGCGGCGAGCATTGCCGGGCAGTGGGGGCAATGGGTGGAAATCAACAACAGGGCGTCGGGGGCGGACATGGCTTTTCGCGGGATAATGGCGTCCATGGAATTTACCATTCTCCCCGTCACCCCGTACCAACAAAACTGCTCGCTGGTGTGGGACGCATCCGGCCGCGCCGCGCTGATCGATCCCGGTGGCGAAGCCGAGCGGCTGCTGGCCGAAGTGGCGCAGCGCGGCCTCAGCCTGCAAAGCCTGTTGCTCACCCATGGCCATCTCGACCACGTCGGCGCGGCGGTGGAACTGCGCGATGCGCTCGGCATTCCCATCATCGGCCCGCAGCGCGAGGAACAGTTCTGGCTCGACGCGCTGCCGCAACAGGCCGAGCTGTTTGATTTTCCGCCGGCGGTGTCGTTCACGCCGGATCAGTGGCTGGTCGATGGCGATGCGGTCGAGGTGGGGTCGCTCTGTTTCGAGGTGCTGCACTGCCCCGGCCACACCCCCGGCCACGTGGTGTTTTTCCAGCCCGAGGCGCGGGTCGCCTTCGTCGGCGATGTGCTGTTCAAGGGCTCGATCGGTCGCACCGATTTTCCGCGCGGCGACCACGCGATGCTGTTGCAGGTCATCCGCGACAAGCTGTTCCCCTTGGGTGACGACGTGCGTTTCGTGCCGGGACATGGCGCGATGTCGACGTTCGGCCACGAACGGCGGGATAACCCGTTCGTCGGCGAAGGGGCGCTTTGAACCATTGATCTATCCGTCAGCCCTACTGACAATCAGAAGCTGGAGGACATAATCATGACCAACCCACGTTTCATTCTGGCAGCGTTGTTTTTCCCGTTGGTGGTGCAGGCGCAGAATCTGTCCGCCATCGTTCACCCGATTCCCGAAGCGCCTGCGCTGACCCAGGCCGCGCAGGATCTGCTCGACGCGGTGAACGCGCGCGTGCCGCAGATCGACACCGCTGGCCTCGTGGCGCAACTGAAGGCGCAGCCGGACACCGTTGTCATTGACGTGCGCACGGCGGCTGAACTGAATTTGCTGGGCGGATATATCGACGCGCCCCGGTTTTTCAATCGGACCCGCGGCTGGCTGGAATTCCAGATCGAAACCGCCGCGCCGGACAAGGACACCCCCATCGTCGTCTATTGCGGCGTCAGCCAGCGCAGCCCGCTGGCCGCCGACACGCTGATCAAGCTCGGCTACAAGAATGTCAAAAACTACCGCGACGGCTTCTTCAACTGGAAGCGTGCCGGCCTGCCCGTCCAGCAATTCGACAAGGCGCCCGCGTCCTTCCTCTACGACCTGCCGCAGGAGGTCATTCCCGGCGTGTGGTCGGCCATCGGCGCCACCGCGCCCGGCACCTACGAGAACTCCGGCCACAACAACAACCTGTCCTTCATCATTACCGACGACGGCGTGCTGGTGGTGAATGCGGGCGACAATTATCTGCTGGCGCAAAGCTTGCATGAGGAAATCAGGAAGCGCACCAAGCAGCCGGTGAAATACGTGGTGCTGGAAAACAGCCAGGGCCACGCCATGCTGGGTTCAAACTACTGGAAGGAACAGGGCGCGACCATCATCGCACATCGCGACACCGCGGCGGAAATGGACAAAAATGGTTACGAAAGCCTGGCCACCATGCGCAATCGGGCGCGCGACAAGGCGTTCAAGACCGAATTCGTCATGCCGGACAAGATTTATGACGACCGGCTCGACCTGAAAATGGGCAGCTGGAATCTGCAGATCCTGCATCTCGGCGCCTCGCACAGCCACGGCGACACCATGGTCTGGATCCCCGAGAAAAAGCTGGTGATCGCCGGTGATACGGCCTTCCACATCCGCATGCTGCCGATCTTCGAGGACACCGATACCGCCAAGTGGGTCGAGACCTGGGACATCTTCGAAGCGCTCGGTGCCGATATCGTCATCCCCGGCCACGGCGGGCCCACCGACATGGCAACTGTGCGCAAGTGGACGCGCGATTACCTGGTGCATCTGCGGCAACAAATCGCCGACGTCATCCAGCGCGGCGGGTCGCTCGACGACGCCTACAAGGCCGACCAGTCGGCCTACCTGCACCTGCACACTGCCGACGAGCTCGCGCGCATCAACGCGGGGCGGGTGTTCCGGGCGATGGAGTTCGAATAGCGCTAAGGGACCGTTAACGTGGCGTGATCGCGTTGATCAGCTCGCCCACGGCACGGGCGGTCGCATTCGCGCGGTCGCGGCGCGGGTTGTACTCGACGATTTCCATGGCCACAAAATCCGGCGCGCCCCGCAGCCGCGACAGGGCGGCAACCAGATCGGCGCAGCGCAGCCCGTCCGGAACCGCGCTGCCCACTCCCGGCCCCTCTGCGGGGTCGAGGGCGTCGAGGTCTACGCTTACGCCGAAGCCGGCGGTGCCGTGCCGGACAATCTCCAGCGCCTCGTCGAATACTGCCGCCAGGCCACGCTGGTGGATTTCATCCATGCCAAACACCCGCACCCCCAGACGCTGCAGCAGCGCAGCTTCGCCCGCTTCGTAGCTGCGCACGCCAATCAGGCAGACATGCTCGGGACGCAGCTTGGCGCTGGGGCCGTCGATTGCGGTCAGCGCCGCGTCGCCGTGACCGAGCAGGCAGGCCAGCGGCATGCCATGAAGCTGGCCGCTCGGTGAAGTGGCGAAGGTGTGGCTGTCCATGTGGGCGTCGACCCAGATCAGGCCGAGCGGTCCCTTGCCGGCCAGCGCGCGATGCACGCCGCTCCAGGTCCCGATTGCGCAGGAATGGTCGCCGCCGACGATCAAGGGGAAATCTCCCGCGTTCAGAACCGCCGCGACCTTGTCGGCCAGGCGGGCGCACACTGACGCGACGGCCTGAATCGGCGTGCCTTGCTGCGCGCGTGGTACGCGCAGGATCGTGTCCCACGTCACATGCTGGAGCCGGGGGTCGTGGAACAGGTGATGGCGACGCAGCGCGTCCGGGCCTTTGCCGGATCCAGGATCGGGTGCGCCGCTGCCGCTGGCGACGCCGATGACGATGAGTGCGCGCTTGACTGACATGCTGTCAGTCTAGATCGCCATCCGGACTGATGCTGCGGTGTTGTGCTTCAGTCTCGCAGGATCGAGATTGCAGTCTGTGCGCTGTGCTTGTCGATGCTGAACCGCATCACGCAATAAGCCGGCAGCGGCATGGGGTCATCTCCGCAGCTGCAGCCGGCGATGATTTCGGAATAAAACACGCCGACTTCGGCGTGGATGGCCAGGGCGTCGTCCCGCGTGCCGAACACGCTGACTGCGACATCCGTGCCGTCGGCCAGGCCGCCGTGCGCCACGCCTTGTTGCAAGGGCAGCGCATCGGGTGCCAGTGCTTCGAGTTCCCGCTTGAGCGTGGCGTGAAATCCGGGTGTCCCCCAGTCGGCAAGCGCGGCAGGCAGATACAGGCTCACGCCCGCCCCGCGCCGCGTAAGGTGTCGATCGCGGTTGTGTACTCATGATTCACGGTAATACCGGGGCCAACGTAGGCGGGTACCAGGAGTGTGCCCGCACAGGCCGTCCCGGACGTGAGTGCATAGAAAACGCCGCCTAGCGCTGTCAGTATGCTCAAAACCTTCTCCAGTGCGATCTGTGGTTGGCAGGCTTAAGACCGAGATTCACCGACCAGGGTTTCCAGCAAGCTGATCAGGGCCTGCCCCGGTGTGTCGCTCGCAGGCAAATGCCGCACCGTGATGCCGCGTGCCGCGCATGCGGCTGCATCGACCACCGCAGGCCCGGTGACGATGACGCGGATGAGTTTGTGCAACTGGCCGATGGCCTCGGCATCGATCGGGATCGCGTGGGTGATCGCGGTGGTGGCCCAGAACAGGCGCGGCACCAGATCGGCGGCTTCGGTTGCGGGGTATTCGCTCCAGTTGTGCTCGAAACCGGGAATCGGCAGCTCGTCGGGCGTCAACGCGGGGCGGTCGAGAAACGTGATGCGTTCCTTGAAACTCACTTCTTCTCGCCGACCAGCCGTTCGAGCGCGCGCATCAGGGCCGACGAATCGAGTTCGCTGTCGCCCGCTCCCATCAACGCATTCATCTGTTGTGCGATGAGCGCTGCGCCTGGCAAGGGCGTGGCGGTTTCCTGCGCGTTGTCCATGACGATGGCCATGTCCTTGTGGTGCAACTTGACCTTGAAGCCGGGCTTGTAGTTGGAGTCAAGCATGCGCTGGCCGTGGACTTCGAGGATGCGGCTGCCGGCAAAACCGCCCAGCAGCGCTTCGCGCATCTTGATCGGGTCGACGCCGTTGCGGCGCGCCAGCAGAATCGCCTCGGCGACGCCCTCGAAGGTGAGGCCGACCACGATCTGGTTGCAGCATTTGACGACCTGGCCGGCGCCGTGGCCGCCGACGTGGACAATGTTCTCGCCGAGCACTTCGAACAGCGGGTGGACTTTCTCGAAAATCGGCGCTTCGCCGCCGACCATGATCGACAGCGTGCCCTCGCGCGCGGCGACTTCGCCCCCCGACACCGGGGCGTCGAGCATGTGGACGCCATGGGTGGCCAGCGCGGCGGCGATGCGAAGGGTGGCGGTGGGTGAGACGGTGCTCATGTCGACGATGGTGTGGCCCGGCTTGGCACCGTGAACCAGTCCGCGGTCGCCCAGGATGATCTGTTCGACATCGGTGGTGTCGGACACGACGGTGAAGCTGATGTCGGCTTCGGCGGCGACTTCGGCGGGGGTGCCCTTGCCGAGCGCGCCTGCGACGAGCATGGGTTCGAGGCGGTCGAAACGGCGACCGTAGACAAAGAGTTGATGTCCGGCACGGAGCAGGTTTTCCGCCATGGGGCGCCCCATGATGCCGCTGCCGATAAATCCGATTTTCATGATGCCAACCCTTTCACGACATAAAGCCAGAATGGCAGCGTAACCAATCCCGCCAGCGTTGACCAGCCCATGATGAGCCCCGCCAGCCGGGTATCGAGGCCGAAACGGTCGGCCAGTGCAATCACCATCACCATGGTGGGCATGGCCGCTTCCAGCACCGCCGCTTCGCCGGGTTCGGATAATGTGCCTGGCCATGCCAGCGCGATGCCGAGCGCCAGCAGCGGCATCAGCGCGAGCTTGATGCCCATCGCGACAAAGACAGCTTTCTGCGGTCGCAGATCGTGCCAGGGAATGGTCAGGCCCAGCACGAACAGCATCAGCGGAATGGTCGGACTGCCGGCCCAGCGCGCAGCCTCGATCAGCGGGGTCAGCGGCAGGTCGGACAGGTTGACCGCGAGTCCGGCGGCGAACCCCCACACCGGCGGCAGCTTCAGCCACATCGACAGGAACGAGGCGTGCTCGGTGTGCTGTCCGCAGCGAAAGGCGATCCAGACGCCGAGCGACCAAACCAGCGGCGTGGTGGCGAGCATGTCGGCAAAAAAGGGATAGCGCGCGCCCGATTCGCCGAACACCGTGGTGAGGAAGGGGTAGCCGAAAAACAGCACGTTGCCGAATCCGGCGGCCAGCACGATTGCGCCGCGTTCGGGTCTCGTCAGTCCGCGTCCGAGCGGCGTGGCAAACAGCACCAGCGCAGCCAGGCCCAATCCGAACAAGGTGGCCACGCCGAGAATCAGGGGCACCTGCAACAGGCTGAGATCGACTGTGGCTGCCGCACCCGCTGCAAAAAACAGCATGGGTGCAAAGAAATTCAGCACCAGGCGGTTGATTTCGCCGCGCAGGCCGACGATGGAAATGCCGCTTTGCCAGCGCGGCCAGATGGCCCCGGCCGCGATCAGCAGGGACAGGGGCAGAAGGGTTTTAAGCAGCAGTTGCTGCGCAAGGTCGGCAGACATGAAGCAGGGATTGGACAGGCGGCACTCATCATACCGCCGCCCGGTGACCGGCGCGGACTGCGTGCCGCTGCTGTCAGGTATGCGAAGCGGGTGCGCGGCGGTTTCCGGCATGATGCGGCGTGCCGGATTCCAGCCATTGCTTGATGCGCGTCGCGTCGCCGGCACGGCTGTTGGTGCCCATGGCGTCAAGCAGGACGATGATGACATTACGGTCCGCCACCTGCGCCTGCATCACCAGGCAGTGCCCGGCTTCGTTGATGAAACCGGTTTTGGACAGGCCGATATCCCAGTCGTCCATGCGTGTCAGGCGGTTGGTGTTGTTGAAAGCCACCGTGCGGTAGTGGACCTGGGCCGGACGGCGCTTTTTCTTGACCACCACGCGCTGGGTGCCGAGGGTGTAGTTGCCTGCGGTGCTGATGTGCCCGATTTCGGGATAGTTCTGGTGGGCGTAATTCGCGAGCTTGGCCAGATCGAGTGCGGTTGAGCGGTTATCGCTGGACAGGCCGGTGGGCTCGACGTAGACCGTGTTGTTCATGCCCAGCGCGCGCGCCATGCGGTTCATGGTCGCGACGAAACGATCCAGCCCGCCCGGATAGGTGCGGCCCAGCGCATGGGCTGCGCGGTTGTCGGAGGCAATCAGCGCCAGATGAAGCAGCTGGCCGCGCGTGTAGCTGGCGCCGATGGCCAGCCGCGAGCCGGTGCCCTTGAGCGTGTCGCGGTCTTCGGAGGTGATGGTGATGCGTTCATCCAGTGACTGCCCGGCATCCATCACCAGCATCGCCGTCATCAGCTTGGTGATCGATGCGATCGGTGTCTGCATGTTTGCGTTCTTCGCCAGCAGCGGCTGCCCGCTGGCCTGGTCAAACACCAGCACCGATTGCGCACTCAGCTCCGGCATAGCAGCATAGTCATAATAGTCGAGTGATGCTGTCGGCACGGGCGCTGGCATCGTCACAGGCGCCGGCATAGCTGCCGGGACGCTCAGTTGCATCGAGAATCGGCCGTCGAGCGCGATGGCACTGGTGTGTGCGCACAACAATATCAATCCGGTCAGAGCAGCTTTCATAGGTGTTTGCTTCAATGAAGGTTGACGGAAATGTATCAGCATGAGCGTATTACGGACATGCTGGCTCAAACTTGATAACAACAGTTCATGACGGGAACCCATAATTATTTACATTCCAGATTGACTTCCAGATTGACGGTTTAGCAAATTTCAATATATATAGCAATGAGATGGGGGATATTTCAAATAATTTACTAAAGAAATCGGAGCTAACAGCGTGTCTCTGCGCCCCCGGTGTGGTGGCCGAGTCACTGGAGCATCTGATGCGGGGCGACGCCGGTCAGGCGGAGCTGGCTGGGTGCGTGCGCTGCGATCCTGTGCTTGCGTTGCGATTGCGCCTGCTGCCCAGTGAGCTATTTGCCCAGCGGGATCTGTTGCGCGCGCTCTTGCTGGCTGCCCCGGTGGCGACGGGCGTGGCGCAGGCACCTTATGCGGCGCGCTGGCGTCAGTCCATCAGCGTGGCGCATCTGGCGCAGGCGCTGGCGGTACGGTCTGGCGTGGCCGACGCCGACGCCGCATGGACCGCCGGCCTCGCGCACAATCTTGCGGATTATCTGGAAGTCGAGCCACTTCCTCCGGCCCACGCGGCCGACTGGCTGGTCGAGCTCGACTCCGAGGGCTGGTTGGCCGATGCGGTGCGCTACTACGCCGAGCCGCTGACCCGCGGGCGCGCGGCACATCCCCTGGTCCGCATCGTCCAGCTGGCCTATCAGCTTGTGGCCCGTGCCGATTCGGTCGACAGCGTTGATGTTCGCGCGGCATTGTCCACCCTGCAACTGGGGGCGGGGGAAGCCGCGCAACTGCTGGCCGACAGCCAAGGTCAGGCGCGGCAGCTGGCGTTGCGATTCGGGTTGGTCGATGCGGTCGCGCAGACGGGTGACGCGGGATTCGACCGCCTCGCCCGCCTGTACGCCGGGCAGGCGGCCCAGTCGGCGTTACATGGCCATTTTCGTCCGGCAGGCGGGGAGGCGAAGGTATTGGGCCTGTTGCAGGATGCCTTGCACGCCGTGTTCGGGGTCGAACGGATGTGCCTGTTCGCGCCTGCCGCCGATGCCACCTTGCGGATCAGCGCGCTGATCCCAACCGTGTCCGGGCTGAGCGCGCTGACGATTCCGCCGGACGACGGCCATTCTGCGCTGCCACGCGCGCTGGCACGCAATGCGCCGCAGCAGTTCGAGCGCGGCGCGGCAGATGCTGCGCTGGTCGACGAGCAGATCGCCCGCCTGATCGGCGTGACGCGTTTCTTGAGCCAGCCCCTGGCGCTGCGCAACGGCCAGGTTGGGGTGCTGGTGGTGGGCGATGCCGCTTCGGACCTGAGCAAGTCGCCGTTGTGGCACTTCATGCTGGCCGAATGCGCCGAGGCTTTGGGTCCGGTTGCCGCCCCCGTCGCGGCGGCGCGCCCTCAAGTGCCGTCCGCGCCTCCCGCGCTGCCTCCTTCTTTCGAGCCCTCGGCTCAGCCAACCGATGCCATTCCACGCGATCGGGTGCGGCGCGCCGTTCATGAAGTGGCCAATCCGCTTACCATCATGCGCAATTACGTCAATCTGCTGTCCGATCGCCTCGGCGAGGATTCGGCCGTGCAGCGGGACCTGGGCATCATCGGCGACGAAATCGAGCGGGTGGCGCGGATCGTGCGCGGCATCACTGTGGCAGAGGAAGCCGAAGTCCCCGCAGCCGCACTTGAACTGGTCTCGGTCAACAGCATCGTGTCCGAACTGGTGCGGATGGCGCTCGGCACGTTGTTCACGCCCAACAAGATCAATGTGCAGATTGACCTCGATCCCGATGTGCCGCCGCTGCCGTTGCAGAAAGATCCGCTGAAGCAGGTGCTGTTCAACCTGGCCAAGAATGCGGTCGAGGCGATGCATGCCGGCGGGCATCTCAAATTCACCACCCGGCTGGTCAATGTGGAAGGTCAGCGCCAGGTCGAAATCGACGTGGCCGATACCGGCCCCGGTCTGCCGGAATCCGTGGCATCGCAACTCTTCGAGCCCGTGGCCAGCGAGAAGGGCGGCGACCATGCGGGGATTGGGCTCGCCATCAGCCGCAACCTGATCGAGCGCATGCATGGTCACTTGAGCTGCACCAGCACGCCGCAAGGCACCCGCTTCCTGATTCGCCTGCCGACCCTGCAAACCGGCCAGGCCCCGATGACAACAACACGCTACGGGTCAATGTAACCCGAGCCTGAGGAGAACACCTGTGTCTGAATATCCGATTGATGCCTTTCCGCAGCGCAGTACGGTCAGCAGCTTTCCTGTCCGCCCGCGCGTTTTGCTGGTGGATGACGAGCCCCTGATTCTGGAAGGCATGAAACGCCTGCTGTCCGCCCGCGATTACGAGGTGGTGCTCGCCAACGGCGGCTGCGAAGCGCTGATCGCCATCGGCAAGCAGCAGTTTGACGTGATTCTGCTCGACCTCGGGATGCCCGATCTCAACGGATCAGAGGTGCTGCGATTCGTGGCCGACCGCAGCGCCGGCACGCCGGTGATCGTGGTCTCCGGCGACAGCACGATCGACGCGGCGATCCGCGCCCTGCGGGGCGGGGCGGCCGACTTCGTACGCAAGCCGTATGAACCGGAAGAGTTGTTGCGGCGCCTCGACAACACCCTGACGCGACGGCGGCTGGAAAAGGAAAACAACCACATCCTGCAGCGCCTGCAGCAATCGGAAAAATGGCACCGTTTCCTGGTCAACAGTTCGCCCGATTTCATCTACACGCTGGATTGCGAAGGCCGCTTCACTTTCGTCAACGATCGGGTTGAAAGCCTGCTGGGCTACCGCGGCGAGGAACTGCTGGGCCAGCATTACAGCAAGGTGATCCACGAAGACGACATCGCCCGCGCCGAACACGTGTTCAACGAACGCCGTGCCGGCGACCGCAGCGCGCGCAACATCGAAATCAGTCTCAAGTGCAACCCCGGCGTCCGCCGTCCACGCTTGATGAATGGCCGCTGCAAGTCGGTCGAACTGACCGCTACCGGCATGTACGACGAGGACGCCGGCCCGTTCGAGCAGCGCTTCATCGGCAGCTATGGCGTCGCCAAGGATGTGACCGAGCGCAAGCAGGCCGAGGAAACCGTGCATTACCAGGCCTACCATGACCTGCTCACCGGTCTGCCCAACCGCGCCCTGTTCCGCGACCACCTCGGCCTCATGCTGGCGCAGGCCAAGCGCAACCAGAAACCGCTGGCGGTGCTGAGCCTCGACCTCGACCATTTCAAGGTCATCAACGACTCGCTCGGCCACACCATCGGCGACGAAATGCTGCTGGCGGTGGGTGCGCGGCTGCGCCAGTGCCTGCGCGAAGGCGACACATTGGCACGCCTGGGCGGCGACGAATTCGCCGTGCTGCTGCCGACTCTGGTGTCGCCCAGCGATGTCGATCACATCTGCCGCAAGATCATCCAGGTGTTGTCCAAGCCGGTGTATGTAAAAGGTCATGAAATCTACATTTCCGTCAGCATCGGCGCCTGCGTGGCGCCGGATGACGGCGACCTGATCGACAGCCTGATCCGCCAGGCCGAAATCGCCATGTACCAGGCCAAGTCGCAAGGCCGCAGCCGCCTGCAATTCTGGGAATCCGGCATGCAGGCGCCCTATTCCGACCGGATGCAGATCGAAGCCGACCTGCGCCGCGCGCTCGGGCGCAACGAATTCGTGCTGTTTTACCAGCCGCAGGGCGACACCCAGACCGGTGAAATACGCGGATTCGAAGCCTTGCTGCGCTGGTGGCATCCGCAGCGTGGGCTGTTGACCCCTGCCGACTTCATTCCGGTGGCCGAAGAATCCGGCGTCATCGTCCCCATCGGCGACTGGGTGTTGCGCCAGGCCAGCGCGCAACTGGCCGAATGGCGCAAGGCCGGGCTGCCGAGGGTGCGCCTGTCGGTCAACATTTCCGCACGTCAGCTCGAGAGCCCCGACTTTATCGACAGTGTGATGCGTGCCGTGCAGGTGTATTCCCTGGATGGCCATCAGCTGGAACTGGAAATTACCGAAAGTCTGCTGATGCGGGATTTCGAGGCCAATGCGATCAAGCTTGGGCGGCTTTCCGCTTCCGGCATCCGGCTGGCCATCGACGACTTTGGCACCGGCTATAGCTCGTTCAAATATTTGTCGCGCTTTCCCATCCACAGTCTCAAAATCGATCAGTCCTTCGTGCAGGAACTCGATCGCGAGGAAAACATGTCTATCGTCAACGCCATGATTGCCATGGGGCGCGGCATGAACCTCAACGTCGTGGCCGAGGGCGTTGAAACCGAGTCCCAGCTGACCCGTCTCCAGCATATGAAATGCCACGAAGTGCAGGGCCATTTCTACAGCCCGCCGGTGTCCAGCCACGACGCCACGGTCCTGCTGGAGCGGCATTCAACAGGGTTCCAAACCGACCGCATGGCCGCAAGCTGACGCGTTAGCATCGTCCTTGCGTCGGCGCGCGCGCGTGAACAACGCGGCGTACCCTGTGCGGCGAGGGATGGCTCCCCAACCGCAAACCGAGCGCTCGACAGGAAATCGTGCTGTGTTAACCCGTATCGTCACCGTGTGCATGGCGTTGTCGCTGGCGCAGACAATCCCCGGCGCGCTTGCCGCAGACGTGCAGGTTGCGGTCGCTTCCAATTTCACCGCCCCGATGCAGGTCATCGTCGCCAATTTCGAGCGGGAGACCGGACACAAGGCGAAACTCGCCTTCGCTGCCACCGGCAAGTTCTATGCGCAGGTCAGGCACGGCGCGCCGTTCGACGTCCTGCTTGCGGCGGACGACGAGATCCCGGCCCGCATGGAAAAAGAAGGCCTGACCGTCGCCGGCAGCCGCTTCACCTACGCGACCGGCCAGCTGGCCCTGTGGTCGACCACCCCCGGATTCGTTGACAACAAGGGCGACGTCCTAAATAAAGGCGCATTCCGGCATCTGGCCATCGCCAACCCCAAACTTGCGCCCTACGGCGCGGCAGCGGTCGAGACCCTGAACAGGCTTGGCTTGCTGCCCACGCTGCAGCCCAAGTTCGTGCAGGGCGAAAATATCGCCCAGACTTTCCAGTTCGTGGCGAGCGGCAACGCCGAGCTGGGATTCGTCGCCGTCTCCCAGGCCTATGAGGCCGGCACGCTCAAGCACGGCTCGGCATGGCGCGTGCCGGCCAGCCTGCATGCGCCCATCCGGCAGGATGCCGTGATGCTGGCGCGGGGCAAGGACAACCCGGCCGCAGTCGCGCTGATGAAGTACCTGAAGGAAGACAAGGCGCGGGCTATCATCCAGGCCTATGGTTACACGCATTAAACCGACACTGTGCTGAGCGACTCCGACTGGGGCGCCATCCGGCTCACCCTCGAACTGGCGAGCGTCACCACGCTGCTGCTGCTGTTCATCGGCACACCCATCGCCTGGTGGCTGGCGCGCACCCGCTCGGCCTGGAAAGGCGCGGTGGGTGCGGTGGTGGCGCTGCCCATCGTGCTGCCGCCGACGGTGATCGGCTTCTACCTGCTGGTGGCGATGGGGCCGAACGGCCCGGTCGGCCAGCTCACGCAATCGCTGGGGTTCGGCGTGCTGCCCTTCACCTTCGCCGGCCTGGTGGTTGCGTCGGTGTTCTATTCCCTGCCCTTCGTGGTGCAACCCATCCAGAATGCCTTCGAGGCCATCGGCGAGCGGCCGCTGGAGGCGGCGGCCACGCTGCGTGCGTCGCCGCTCGACACCTTCTTCAGCGTGGTGCTGCCGCTGGCCCGCCCCGGCTATCTCACCGCCAGCGTGCTCGGGTTTGCCCATACCGTCGGCGAATTCGGCGTGGTGCTGATGATCGGCGGCAACATCCCGGACAAGACGCGCGTCGTCTCGGTGCAGATCTACGACCACGTCGAGGCGCTGGAATACACGCAGGCGCACTGGCTGTCGGCCGGCATGGTGGTGTTCTCCTTCATCGTGCTGCTGCTGCTCTACACCCTCAATCCGACCGGTCGGCGCAGATGAGCGCTGCATCAGGTATCCAGGCCCGCTTCCGGCTCGACTACCCCGGCTTCGCGCTGGACGTCGACCTCGACCTGCCTGGTCGCGGCGTCACCGCCCTGTTCGGCCATTCCGGATCCGGCAAGACCACGCTGCTGCGCGTCATCGCCGGACTGGAGCATGCGCCTGGCGGCAGGCTTTCGGTGAACGGCGACATCTGGCAGGATGCCGCGACCTTCCAGCCGACCCACACCCGCCCGCTGGGCTACGTGTTTCAGGAAGCCAGCCTGTTTCCCCATCTCGACGTGCAGGCCAATCTGGCGTTTGGCCAGAAACGCGTGCCGGCGGCACAGCGCCGGGTGTCGCTCGACCAGGCTGTGGCCCTGCTCGACATTGGCCACCTGCTTGCCCGCAAGCCCGGGCATCTGTCCGGCGGCGAACGCCAGCGCGTGAGCATTGCCCGCGCGCTGGCCACCAGCCCGCGCCTGCTGCTGATGGACGAGCCGCTCGCCGCGCTGGACCACAAACTCAAGCAAGGCATCCTGCCCTATCTGGAACGCCTGCACGACGAACTCGACATCCCCGTGCTCTACGTCAGCCACGCGCCCGACGAAGTCGCGCGTCTGGCCGATCACATCGTGGTCATGGAAAGCGGCTGCGCCGTGGCCACCGGCCCGCTCACCGATACGCTGGCCCGCCTCGACCTGCCGGTTAAGCTGGGCGAGGACGTGGGCGTCGTGCTGGAAGCCGTGGTGGCGGCGCGCGATGAAAAATGGCATCTGGCGCAGATGGAATTTGCCGGCGGCCACCTGTGGGTGCGCGACCATGGCCTGCCGCTCGGCCACCGCGCCCGCGTGCGCATCCTGGCCCGCGACATCAGCCTGGCGCGCGCGCCGGTAACCGGCACCAGCATCCTCAACACCCTGCCCGCAGTCGTGGTGGACAGCATTGACGACGCCCACCCCGCGCTCACTCTGGTCAAGCTGCAGGTCGGTGAATCCCCCATGCTCGCGCGCCTGACCCGGCGTTCCGCACATGCCCTGGAACTGACCCCGGGACAACCAATTTATGTTCAGATCAAAGCCGTGGCGCTGATTGGATGAAAACGTGCCGATGACCCCTGCCCACGCCCAAACCCTCCGCGACCTGCTCCGCACCCAGGCGGTCGCCGCGCTCGGCACGCTCCACAAGGGCCAGCCGTATGTCTCCATGGTGCCTTTCGCGCTGCGTCCCGGCGGCACCGATTTCATCATTCATGTCAGCCAGCTCGCGGCGCACACGAAGGACATGCAGACGCATCCGCGAGTGAGTCTGCTGGTGATCGCACCGCCTGCGCCGGGGGTGTTAGCTCAGGAACTGGCGCGCATGACGGTGCAGGGCGAGGCGGTGCCAGTCGTTCATGGCACGCCGGGTCACGCCGCGGCGAAGGCGGCCTATCTTGCGCGGTTCCCCCAGAGCGAACCGATGTTCGGTTTTTCCGATTTCGCACTGTTTGCGATCCTGCCGGATTCGATCCGCTTCGTCGGCGGGTTTGCACAGGCAACGACCCTTTCGCCGGAGACTTTGGCCGGCGTGCTGGGCGAAGGCTAAGAGCGATCATACAGACCACTGAGGGTTGCGCAGTGTCGCGCCGTAACGCCCGAATGCTTCGACTATTCCCAGATGTGCCATGTCATGCTCGTATTGGTTGTAGGGTTTACAGACCCAGGTCTTAGATAGGCGGGTGGCCGTTTTCGTCCACGCCCATGCCAAACGACGTCCGAAAAATGGCGACCAGCTTCGCCATCTCCTTGTCGGTCAGTTCTGCGTAGAGTTCGCGCTTGGCCTTGGACAGGGTTCCCTGGCTCTTGTGCAGGATGTTGATGAGGTTCCTGAGCTTGCGGTCGGGCATGTCGACCACCGCAAGCATCTCGCGCTTGGCGGCGTCGAAGCCGGACAAGAAGTTCAGTTCCGGCTCAAGCTCCTGGGACAGGGCGCCTTCAACCGCGGTCGCCAGATACTCCACCTGGGTCGTCATGTCCGGATACCGGTAAATGCCCTCGACATCGTCCGGATTGAGCACGGTCAGCCGGTCATCGAGGTCAAGGTCGTAACGCAGCATTCCCATGAGCGGCCGTGAGTAGGCTTCGAGGCACGCGTCGTAACCCGCCAGGTTCTTGAGCATCCAGGCGGACACCGGCAGGATCACGCCCGCCGGGACATAGCCATCGAGCGCCAGCACATCATGAATCAGGAACCGGTGCAGCCGTCCGTTCCCATCCTCGAAGGGGTGCACGAAGACGAAGCCGAAAGCCGTGATGGCGGACCGGGTGAGGGCATGACTGCCGGTGCTCTTCTTCAGAAACACGCCCAGTCCGTCCATCAGGGAATAGACGAACTGGGGGGGCGGTGGAACGAAGTGGATGCGCTGCCGGTAGTTCGGCAGGGTTTCGCCGATGTAGTTTTGGTCGGCTCGGTAAGCCGACTGTGCATAGCGCGGGTCAACGATGATGTTCTGCAGGCTGACGAGCCGCTCCATGCTGAGCGTTTCGTCCTGCGAGGACTTGCCTGCATCGTGCAGCGCGGCTACAAAGCGCGCCTCCCGATCCGGGCTGGGCTCCTCCCGCTCGATGTCATAGGAGGAGCGGGTCTCCTTTTGATAGAGGTAGCCTACCGCGCGACGATAAATCTCCGGCGGATAACGGGTTGAAAGCTCGTCTAGGCGGCCGGTGACGTCGAGTTGCATCGATTGCTGGACGGCCGGCGTCAACCTGACCACGGGGCAGAAATTCCGGTTGCCCAGCAGGTTGTCCTCGATCCGCCATGACTGGACTTTGACCGGATTGGCGGCGACCACGTAGCGTTTCTCTTCCAGCAGTGGCGTGTAGTTCCCGCCCACCCCCAGCGCCTTGGGGTCGAGATCCTTTCCGGTCAGGAATTCGTAGAGGTAGCCCACCCGGCGCGCCCACTTGCCGGTTGGCTGTTTGCCGACCCAGGCGGCGACTTCCTCCTGCGGCAAGCGCTGAAACACCTGACGCAGGAGCTCGAGGTGCAGGTGGTCATACTTGAGGACGAATTCGACGTGGGCGAGGGGATGGGGCTCGGGCGCATAGGACTTAGGGAAGTACTCCCATTCCACGCCGTCCCCCGGGACGACCTTGGGTCTCGAACCCAGGCGGCATTCCTTGGTGAGGGGGTTTACGGACAACTCAAACTTGTCCCGTAACCAGGCATTCCCCAGGCGGCCGTTGTCCATGAGCATTTTGTGCGCAAATAAAGTTAAATAATACACAATTCGCACGAAAATAGTTACAAAAGTCGCTTGCCAAGCAAAATCGATAAAAATTGGTCAGAATCGGTTCTAACGATTAGAAATGGGGGCGTTCTAACCGTTAGAACCAGACCTTTCCCCCGCGTTAGTACCGCACTAACCGTCGGTGCGGCGCCCATTCAGGGGCGGCGAGGCTGCCCCGCCCGGCGGGGTTCTTAAGAACGTGGAAGGCGCTCGATTGGCGACCACGGCACGCATAAACGATTAGGGCCGCTGCAAATCGATTCAGTCTGTGTGCGTGCTGCGTAAAAACGCTTACGCTGGTTCGGGGCGGGTCCGGCCTGCGCATCTTGCAGGATTCCTTATGGTGCGCAAAAGCCGTTACGTCTGCAAGAAATTGATTAGAGCTTGGTCGAGTTGCGCGACATCGGTTATTTTTTAACTTCATGCTGCCGACCCGCCATGGCATTAGTAACGGGTCGTTACTAAATGCCGGCAGCAGTTTGGTCCGGTCCTTTGAATCGATCCCCTGAGCCTGCCGGACATTTGTCCGGAGTCACGGCGCACGCCGTTGCACAAAACCGCTTACGCATGCGCGGCAATGATTATTTAATGCTTGCATACAATTAAAAACGATTACGCACACTCGGTCCAGTGGGCAGGGCCACCAGCCGCCGCCGGAAGCCCTGGCCGTCCCCTGGGGCGTCGAAGCCATGTAGGTGCAGGATCGAAGCCGGCAAAGGGTCGTCTCGCCCGTTCTCATATGGGAACGATCCCGCGCGACCGGATGCGGTCATAAAACGCTTAGGCGCGCGCGAATGTGATTGCACAGGCGAACTCGTGCGCAAAAATGATTACACTTTTTGCGAGAAGGGTGCTTCGATTACTCTAACCGGGGTAACCGGATGCCAGGCGAAGAGATCCGTGAGTTAGCGCACGCTAACTCTAAAAGGCTTGTTTTTATTGGTTGAGGGGCTGGCGACGCCCTGCGTCGCCAGCCCGAAAAGGTTAGCCCGGATATTTCACCGCCCCGTCTGACCTGCCGAATTGGCATACTCGAACTGGGTTAGCGGGGCACGAGTGATGATTGCTCAAATATTGAGCAATTTGATGTGTTGAGGGTAAACCACCCCCAACCCCCGAAGCGTCAGCATGTCGGGGACGCACTCGGAATGGGTTACGGAGAGGCCAATGCGCGGGCGGCGACGAGGAAGACCTCGCGCAACGGATGATGCGAGGCGAACAGGATGCGGAT
>JAWOJD010000091.1:0-10553 GCA_046484355.1 Thiobacillus sp. | reverse complement strand
ATCCGCATCCTGTTCGCCTCGCATCATCCGTTGCGCGAGGTCTTCCTCGTCGCCGCCCGCGCATTGGCCTCTCCGTAACCCATTCCGAGTGCGTCCCCGACATGCTGACGCTTCGGGGGTTGGGGGTGGTTTACCCTCAACACATCAAATTGCTCAATATTTGAGCAATCATCACTCGTGCCCCGCTAACCGGCAGTTCGAGTATGCCAATTCGGCAGGTCAGACGGGGCGGTGAAATATCCGGGCTAAACCGGCAACGGCGCCAGGGCTGCCGCTGTTTCTGCAACGCGAGCCTGCCGCGATGTTTTCCGGGCCGACACCCGCACCGTATCCCAGCAAAGGCTATCTGATACCTAAACATCAGCCCGGCACGCAGTTCGATACACTGCTGCTGCAGCCGGAGCCCGCGCCGTTGGCGACGATAGGAGGAAAGGATTTTGTGCATACCGAGCGAAGAAGCCTAAGTTATAGGGCGGCCGTTTACGAATGACCGCTGGGATTGAAGCTAAACAGACCTTCGGCGCACATGCCTCGACCGCTCTTACGGGTCGGGTTCGGCCGCAGAGGAGATCAAAAAGCTGCCGTTCGGTGAGATTCTCTGCCTGATGTCCGGTAACGAATCCATAGCGGAAGTGGTCGGCTAAATTTCCAGCGGCAGCTTCGGCCGAGCAGCCGTCGGTTAAGCCGCTCAACCTGAGTGACTGCTCTTGACCGTCGCCGGTCAGCCTCAGTGCTTCTACTCCCATACCGCTGCTCAACAAGTCACTTGGGTTCCCTGAATCCTTGCGGAACACCGGGCCGATTCGTCAGGTGGAACTCGATACGGTCGTCAAACGGATCACCCCCCTCTGTGTACGTCCGGAGGGTGACAGTCGGTGCGCGGCTCATCGCTGTCGTGACAGTCAGCGCACCTCTCCTTGTTCTTCTCCATGCGGCGACTGTGCAGAACGTGCCGTGCAAAGAAATCACAGGCGTTATTCATCCAGGACATAACCACCTCTTTGTGAATTACACAATGACACGCGCCAGATCGAGGAAACCATCCCCCGTGTAAATTTCGCCACAGGGACGTACAAGCCGCGTCCACTAAACCCAATCCCGTTTACCATCTCGACATTAGTCTAATGCTGGCATATATTAATCGGAGTCGATTAGTTTTTATAAAAATAAATGATTAGCTGCCGTCTATCCACCATTCTCGGAGCCAAGCGACTGAAGGTGTCTGACGTGTGCCGGGCAACCGGTATCGCACGCGCCACACTGGATCGCTACTACTACGACCGCGTCAACAGCTTCGACCGTGTCGTGCTGGGCAAACTCTGCCAGTTCCTCCAGGTCAGGCCGGGTGACCTGCTGGTGCTGGTGGATCAGGGCGACTTGTTCGCGCCACAGGATCAGGTAGACAAGGGGGCATCGTGACCGAACGGGAACTCAAGCTGCTGCTGGATGCGCGCGCCCTCAAACAGGTGCAGGTTCACTACGCCGTGATCGCAGGGCTACATGATCGTGGCAGACGGCAAAGCACTGGAAACCGGCAAGCGGGAAACGCGGGAATTCAAGACGCTGGATGCGGCAGCCAAGCTACTGTTCAAGCTGGGTATCGCGGATTTTGGGGTAAGGCTAAAAACCTCCGCCTGATTTAAACCACCTGGGGTTAGCAAACAGCTTTGTTCAGAACCTGGCTCTTTTAATACCAGAGACAATCCAATGAAGACTGCAAAACTATCAGACTGGAAAACCAAACCGCTACCGTCTGAACACGTGGTAATTCCGCTCGCTCAGAACTTTACGTCTGAGGAGATGGCGGTGATCCGGCGCGGTGTCATTCCAGAGCAGATGGAGGACAAGTGGTTTATCTACTGGAGCGACGGAGAACTGTTCTTTCATCGGAGTTGGACGGGATGCTGCGTATACGTGGTCAAGTTCCAGGCCGACAACGATGGCTACAAGACCATGGAAGCTCGGGTCAATCGTGATCCGTTGCAGTATGGAGAAACGAACGATGGTAAAGACAAGGCCATGATCTCGTTTCTCATAGATGTCATTTTATTGCACCGCGCACACGAATTTCCTGGCTCCGTTCCTTCTGAGTGCCAGGCGCTGAGGCAATGGAGTCAGGTGGGCCGTGCCATGCTTGGAGAGCGCCCCCAAGATGATTGAAAACTGTCTCAACAGGATGCGTCAGCCATCAACCTTTCCTTCGGACTCGACAGTGTGGATCACCGCATCAATCTCACCCCGCCGTCGAGACTGAATAAGACGGCTTTGCTTCTGCATACAAATACCGCTGAAAACCGCTGAAAACCCCTTTAACCAGAAGCCACGCCAGCCGGGCAAGGGAACAGGGTTTTCGCCCCGTCGGGCTAGGCGCAGCAAACTCGTGATGCACTTCGATGCAATCAGGCGGCGGTTTTCCTGTCCAGCCGATCCCGTGTCAGCTTCACCGTCGCCGTGAAACCTATCGCCTGTGCGTAACGTGACAGCGTACGCAACGACGGCAGCGTTCGGCCGCTTTCCATTCGGGCGATGACGGATTGCTTGGTACCCATACGCTCGGCGACTTCAATCTGCGTCAGCCCGGCCTTCAGGCGGGCGGCGATGAGTTCGTGCGCGATGGAAAATTCGTCTTCCAGCGCTGCATAAGATTCGCGGGTAGCCTTATCCTTCAACAGACTGGCTTTGACTTCCGACAGGGATTTCATGGTTCCAACTCCTTCAAGCGCGCCAGCGCGGTTTCAATCGCCCGCCGGGGTGTGGCCTGGGTTTTCTTCACAAACACATGCAGCACCACCAGCCGCTGCCCTTTAGCCGCCACATACACAGCCCGCGCGATACCGTCCTTGCCGCTCATGCGCATTTCCCACAGTTTGCTTTCCAGCGGACGAACATGCGGCAGCCCTACCTTTTGCGGGCCGAATGCTTCCAGCAGTTCGGCCACGCGCAGGAAACGCGCCTTCAAGTCCGCGGGTAACAACGCCAGCTCCTTTTCCGCTGCCTCGATCAGGTGAACGTGCCAAGTCATGATTATATCTTTTTTGCTATACGTCAAGCTGTCTGGCCATGGAGGGGTATCACTTCCCCGCCGGTTTCCAGTGCATCGCAGGTGTCCGCCCATGCCTGCATCATCTTGCGCCGCTCGGGCAAGTGTTGGCTCCGAGCGTAGGCAGCCACGGTGCCGCTGGCTTCCTTGTGGTCTAGCTGGCGTTCCATCGCTTCAACACTCCAACCCTGCTCAGACAGGATCGACCGGGCCGACGCTCTGAAGCCGTGCGCGCATTGGCGACCCTGATAGCCCATGTTGTTCAGCATCTTGCCCACGGTATTCTCGCTGATCACCTCGTTCTCCCCGTAGCCTTTGGATTTGGGGAACAGGTACGGTGTGTGCCCGGTCAGGTCGCGCAATTCCTCCAATAGCGCAATAACCTGATTCGAGAGCGGTACGGTGTGCGCGGGCAAAGTCTTGCCGACTTTCATCCGATGTGCTGGCACTTTCCATTCTCGCGCCGCAAAGTCGATTTCCTCCCAGCGTGAGAAACGGTATTCCTGAGAACGGACGAAGGTCAGCATGGCAAAGTAAAGCGCGTACCGGGTAATGGGCTCAAAGCCGGTTGCCTCCCGCAGATCGCGCAGGAAAGCGCCAAATTCGCGCCGTTCGGTAATGGCGGGCCGGTGGGTGGTGGCGGGCTTCTGCATTGCTCCCAGCAGGTGCGCAGCCGGGTTATCTTCCGCCCTGCCAGTAGCCACGGCATAGCGGAATACCTGCCCGCACATTTCCCGCAAGCGGGTGGCAGTGTAGGCGATGCCCTTGGACTCAATCTTGCGCAGCATCGCCAGCAATTGCGAAGCCTTCACGCTGGCAATGGGCATATGTCCTATCTCGGGGAAAACGTAAGCCTCCAGGTGGGTCATGGCCTTGTCGGCTGTCACCTTCGCCCACTTCTTCGACTTGCCAGCGTGCCATTCGCGGGCGACAGCCTCAAAACTGTTTGCACTGGCGGCCATATCGGCCTGTTTGCGATGCTTGCGCGCCGCACTTGGGTCGATGCCATCCGCCAACAGGGTGCGGGCTTCGTCGCGCTTCTCACGGGCTCGGGCAAGGCTCACGTCTGGATATATCCCCAGCGCCAAGGTCTTGCGCTTGCCGTCGTGACGGTAATCCATCCGCCAATACTTCCCGGCAGCGTTCACCAGCAGATACAGCCCCTTTTCATCAGCTTTTTTGTAAGGCTTGTCGGTGGGCTTGGCTTTCTTGATGGCCTGATCGGATAGCGGCATGGCTGTTACCTTTCACGGTTTTGGCGGTATGTGGTTTGGCGGTATGCGACATATCGTGCATACATACCGCCAGAAGTGACGGTATTCCATGTTATGCCATGCTACGGGGCGAGACAAGAAAAAACCCGCAATCCATTTCTAGATGCGGGTTTAGGTTACGTCTTGATACTGGGTAAAACAGAATAATGGTGCCGCTTGTCGGAATCGAACTGACGACCTACCGCTTACAAGGCGGTTGCTCTACCAACTGAGCTAAAGCGGCGACGGGCAACATTATAGCGATGCCGCGCAAAGTTGGGACGGATTACTTGACGACTTTAAGCGTGGGTTTCCCTGGGGGGGGTGAAGGTGTGTCTTCTGGCGCGCCCGGCGGTTCTTGATCTGGCGGGGTGTTTGCATCGACGGGCTCAAAGTGCAGACCCTGTCCATTTTCACGTGCAAAGATCGCAGCAACCCGGTCAACCGGGATGGACAGCTCGTGCGAGACGCCACCAAAACGTGCAGAAAACTGGATCCAGTCGTTATCCAGCTTGAGGTTGCGGGTGGCGCCGGCGCTCACGTTCAAGACGACCTGACCGTCCTTGACGAAACCCGGGGGCACCTGGGTGCGGCTATCCACTGCAACCAGAAGCTGGGGGGTGTAGCCCGAGTCTGCGCACCATTCATACATTGCGCGAATCAGATACGGCTTGGTTGAAATCTCGGCCACCTGCCAACCTCTTACTTGCGCAGTGCTTTTTCCGTGGGTGTCAGTGCACTGATGAAGGCCGGGCGGCTGAACAGACGCTCGCGATACTTGAGCACGGGCGCGGCGACTTTTGGCAAATCGATGCTGTAATGCTCCAGCCGCCACAGCAGCGGTGCGATCGCCACATCCAGCATGGAGAATTCGTCATTCATCAAGTATTTCTGCTTGGTGAGGATGGGCGAAAGCTGTGACAGGCTGTCGCGAATTTCCTGACGTGCCTTATCCGACCCCTTGCCCAGGCTGTGCTCCAGTGTGTTCACGTGGGAGAACAGGTCCTGCTCGAAATTGAACAGGACCAGCCGGGCGCGGGCGCGCATGACGGGGTCTGGCGGCATTAACTGCGGATGCGGGAACCGCTCGTCGATGTATTCGTTGATGATGTTGGATTCGGTCAGAATCAGGTCGCGCTCGACCAGCACCGGCATCTTGCCGCTGGGGCTGATGCTCGCAATCTCTTCAGGCTTGTTGTGCATGTCCACGTCGATGATTTCGAAGTCCATGTCCTTCTCAAACAGAACGATACGGCAGCGGTGGCTGTATGGGCAGGTGCTGCCGGAATACAAGGTCATCATGGTGGGGGCTCCCTAAGGTATAGCGGTGTTTAATGCTTAAAACGCCAACAGCCGGACACAGTCCGGCTGTTGGCAAATGGAGGAACGGCCGGCTTCAGTGAATGTCTTTCCAGAATTCTTTCTTCAGGTAGTAGGCCACCACGAAGAAGAAGGCCAGAAAAGCCAGAACGATCAGTCCGAGCTGCTTGCGCTGGAGTTGGGCGGGTTCACCCATCCACACCAGATAGTTGACCAGATCCCCGACCATGGCGTCGTATTCTGCCAAGGTCACGCTGCCCGGCTTGACCAGTTCAAGACGTTCGATCACCTCATGCTCGCCGTCCTTCTTGTAGCGCGGCACCATTTCGCCCTGAAGATCCCACATCACATGCGGCATGCCCACTTTGTCGAATACGGTGTTGTTCCAGCCGGTGGAACGGGTTTCATCCCGATAGAAGCCGCGAAGATAGGTATACAGCCAGTCGGCGCCGCGCGAACGCGAAATCACGCTGAGGTCAGGCGGGTTGGCCCCGAACCAGACTTTGCCATCGGCCTTGCTCATGTTGACCTTCATGGTCTCGCCCGGTTTCTCGCCGGCAAACAGCAGGTTGTCCTTGATCTGCTCTTCGGTCAGGCCCAGGTCCTGCAAGCGTGAATAACGCATGGAAGCGGCACCATGGCAGTTAAGGCAATAGTTCACAAACATGCGCGCGCCGCGCTGCAGGGAATCCTGGTCGGCCAGGTTGACCGGCGCCTTGTCCAGGTGGACTGTGGCGCCGGCCGCAAAGGCCATGACGGGAGCTGCCGCCAGCAGGAAAAGAATGTTCTTCAAGCGTTTCATTTAGCCAGTCACCCTTTCCGGTTCCGGTTTGGTTTTGTCGATTGAGGTATACCAGGGCATCAACAGGAAAAACAGGAAGTAAATCACCGAGAAGACCTGGGCAAAAATCGTCGCCACGGGGGTGGACGGCAGCAGGCCCAGGTAGCCAAGACCAATGAAGGAGATGACAAACAGCGCCAGCATGATTTTGTAGATCGGCCCACGGTAGCGAATCGACTTGACCTTGCTGCGATCCAGCCAGGGCAGGAAGAACAGAAACACGATCGACAGGCCCATCGCTACCACGCCGGGGAACTGCGAGCCGAACATCGGCGGCACGGCCCGCAAAATCGCGTAGAACGGCGTGAAGTACCACAGCGGCGCAATGTGCTCAGGCGTTTTCAAGGGGTCGGCTGGAACGAAGTTGGCCGCCTCAAGGAAGTAACCCCCCATGGTCGGCGCGAAGAAGAGAATCGCCGAGAACACCATCAGGAAGACGATCACGCCGACAATGTCCTTCACCGTGTAGTAAGGATGGAAAGGAATGCCGTCGAGCGGAAGGTGCGTCACCGGGTCCTTGTGTTTCTTGATTTCGATGCCGTCCGGGTTGTTGGAACCCACTTCGTGCAGCGCCACCAGGTGCACGGCCACCAGCGCGATCAGCACCAACGGCAAGGCAATGACATGGAAGGCAAAGAAGCGGTTCAGCGTGGCGTCCGAAATCACGTAGTCGCCGCGAATCCAGATCGACAGGTCATCACCGATGAAAGGCACGGCAGCGAACAGGTTGACGATAACCTGTGCGCCCCAGAAAGACATCTGCCCCCAGGGCAACAGGTAACCCAGGAAGGCTTCGGCCATCAGCGCAAGATAAATCAGCACGCCGAAAATCCAGATCAGTTCGCGCGGTTTGCGGTAGGAACCGTACATCAGGCCACGGAACATGTGCAGATAGACGACGACGAAGAACATTGACGCGCCGGTGGAATGCATATAACGAATCAGCCAGCCCCACTCGACATCACGCATGATGTACTCGACGGATGCGAAGGCGAGCTCGGCATCCGGCTTGTAGTTCATGGTGAGAAAAATACCGGTGACGATCTGCAGCACCAGCACCAGCAACGCCAGTGAGCCGAAGAAGTACCAGAAGTTGAAGTTCTTGGGCGCGTAATATTCGGACAGGTGCGCCTTGTAGGTGGCGGTGAGAGGAAAACGGTCATCGACCCAACCCATCACTTTTTGCAGGGCAGACATTCGTTAAGCTCCTTGCTCTTTGGAAAGACCTGGCGCTTTTGCGTCCACACCGATCAGCAATTTGGCATCGCTGACATATTGATGGGGCGGAATCACCAGATTGGTCGGGGCGGGCGCGCCCTTGAATACGCGGGCGGCAAGGTCGAAACGCGAACCATGGCAGGGGCAAAAGAAGCCGCCTGGCCAGTCCGCGCCTAGATCGGCAGCGCCAACATCCCTGCGGAACGTGGGGGAGCAGCCCAAATGAGTACAGATGCCCACGGCCACCAGATATTCCGGCTTGATCGAGCGAGTCGCATTTTTACAGTAAGCGGGCTGCTGAGGCATGTCGCTGGCAGGATCGGCCAGCAACGGATCGTTTTTCGCCAACAGGTCGAGCATTTCCTTGGTGCGATTAACAATCCACACCGGCTTGCCGCGCCATTCGACGGTCAGCAGCATGCCGGGCTCAATCTTGCTGATATCCACTTCAACCGGTGCGCCTGCAGCTTTTGCGCGCGCGCTTGGCTGCATGCTCATCACCAATGGCACCACCACCGCAGCTGCGGCAACTCCACCAATGGCGCTGGTCGCGGCAATCAGGAATTTCCGTTTATTTGTGTCCACTTGTTGCCCATCCACTCCCTGGCCCATGATTACCTAACCTGAACGTGTTGCACGAAAAACGGCATTCTACCCAAATTGCCCCCCTCACCGGAAGCCTGTCTGCGAGAAAACACGATGGCATCCATCTGCTGGGCTATAATCCCGACGTAGCGAGATCACGCTAAGCCCCTGTATTCATTCAATCAACATGCGCAAATTCTGGTTGCTGTTTGCCCAATCCACCACAGTGGCCCTGGGCATTCTATTTATCCTGACCCTGTTCAAGCCCGATCTGCTGCATTGGCAGCCCGGCCAGCAAAACCTCACCATCAATCAGGCGCAACAGGCGGCAACGGGCGGACAAATCCCCAGCGACTCTTTTGCCCCGGCCGCGAAGAAAGTCATTCCGGCGGTAGTCAACATCTTTACCCAGCAACAGGTGCGCAACCAGTCCCACCCCGCGTTGCAGGACCCGATCTTCCGCTATTTCTTTGGCGACAGACTGGACGCGCGTCCGCGCCAGGCGTCCAACCTCGGGTCGGGCGTCATCGTCAGTTCCAACGGCTATATCCTGACCAACCACCATGTGGTTGAGGCCGCCGATGAAATCCAGGTGGCGCTTGCAAACGGCCGAACCCTTCCTGCCCGCGTGGTGGGTGCCGACCCCGAAACCGACCTGGCCGTGTTGAAAATCGAGGCCAGCGACCTGCCCGCCATCACCTTTGCCCTGGCCGACAGCCTCAACATCGGCGACTGGGTGCTGGCGGTGGGCAACCCGTTCGGCGTCGGGCAGACCGTCACCGCAGGCATCGTGAGTGCGCTCGGCCGCACCCACCTCGGCATCAACACCTTCGAAAACTTCATTCAGACCGACGCCGCCATCAACCCGGGCAACTCGGGCGGTGCGCTGGTCGATGCATCGGGCAATCTGGTCGGGGTCAACAGCGCCATCTATTCACGCACCGGCGGCTCGCAAGGAATCGGCTTCGCCATCCCCGTGAGCATCGCGCGTCAGGTGATGGAGCAGATCGTCAAGTCGGGCGGCGTCACGCGTGGCTGGGTCGGAATCGAGGTTCAGGATCTGACGCCGGAACTGGCCGAATCGTTCAGCCTGAAAACGCCCGAAGGCGCCTTGATCGCCGGGGTATTGAAAGGTGGACCTGCCGATGCTGGCGGCGTCCGTCCCGGCGATATTCTGCTGGCAGTCAACGGCAAGACGGTGACGGATTCAGCCTCGCTGCTCAATCTGATTGCCGATCTGAAACCGGGGGATCAAGCGCAACTCAGGGTTACACGGAAGCAGCAGTCGCTGGACCTGAAAATCGAGGTCGGGCGGCGTCCCATGCAACGCACGCTGGAGGCGGTGCAGGAACCCGAACTCAACTGACTGGCAGGGCGTGGGCGCAACGACGATTGAACCGGCCGCCCGGCTTCAGTCTCGCGCTCACGGCAGGCGGCCAGGCAAAGCATTTCGGGCAGGGATCCAATGATGATCATGGCGCAGCATCGAGCTTGAAGACGATGCGGCGATTGCGTGCGCGCCCTTCCGCGGTTTCATTGTCGGCGACCGGCTGGCTGTGCCCGTAGCCGATCGCGATAAGCTTGCTCCCCGCCACACCCTGTTGCTCAAGCATGCGCTTGACTGCCTGTGCACGTTTTTCAGATAGCGGCAGGTTGGTACCGAGGCGATTCTGATTGTCGGTGTGGCCCTCGATGATCAGCGCACGTATCGACGGATGTTTGACCAGCATTTTGGCGAGATGCTTCAAGTAACGCTGACTGGAAGCGTCCAGGGTATCGCTGAGGACTTCGAAGCGAATCGGTGGATTCCGCAAATTCGCCAGGAGCGTATCGGTCCCTCCTTGCAAATTTTCGGCGTCAACGACCGGAAGCTTTCTGGACAGGTCCGGCAAAGGCTTGTGACCCGGCATGACCGGATCAACCTGGCCTGCCAGAAACCAGTTGAGGTCGCGCTTCTCCTCCAGCATATCCGCCGCATCGATTGCCGCGATGGAATGGGCATCCATCCTGCTGGGCGCAAAGTCCTGGCCGACTACAATTTCCATTCCATTGATTGCGATGCTTGCAGGGGCCCCCGCCCTGCTGCGGGCAATATCCTGGCCGACTACAATTTCCGTTTCACTGATTGCAGTGCTTGCAGGGGCCTCCACCCTGCTGAAGGCACGTTCCTGGCTGGCCGCAATTGTTGAACAAATGCCCGCGCATTCCCCCTGCTAGGCGAGTTTCGAGCCAGCAGGCGGGTCAAGCGGGCGGTCTGATTTTTGGGTGCTTCTTGCGCGGGTGTTCTTCTGTCCCT
>JAWOJD010000080.1:0-13238 GCA_046484355.1 Thiobacillus sp. | reverse complement strand
GTGTGGCACATGTAGCAGGTCTCGTTGACGCTGTCCTTTTTCAACTGCTTGGGACCGGCCGAACCATGCGGATTATGGCAATCCGAGCAGGCCATCTTGCCTTCCAGCACCGGGTGGTGCGACGGCCGATTGAGTTGGGCGCGCTGCTCCTTGTGGCAACCAAAACAGACTTCGGTCTGGGTTTTCTTGTCGCGCGCCTTGTCGTGTCCGTTGTTGTGGATGTCGTGACAGCTGACGCAAGCCACGCCACGGGTCTTGTGGGCGCTGCTCTCCCAGAATATGTGGTTGCCGCCCTTGTGGCAGGTGGTGCAGGCTTCATCCTGGATAGCGGCCGGCGTGGTCTTGTTGAAAACACGGTCAGGTTTGGGTTTGCCCGCCTTGTTACCGCCTTTGAGGTGGGCTTCGCTTTCGCCGTGGCAACTGGTACAGGTAGGGGTGCGCCCGTCAGCGGCAGTGCCGTGCTTGGTTTTGCCGATGCTGAGCACCTTGGGGCCAAATTTGTCTTCGCCATCGTGGCAGGCGGTGCACTTGGCATCGCCCCTCAGCACGGTGTCGCCCTGACCGAGTTTCAGCTCGGAAAGCAGTTGACCGCCGTGTGCGGGCAGGGCAAACAGCCCCAGTCCCCAGATCAGTCCGATAAAGGCCCAGAATCGTTTGCTAGCTGGCATTTCATTCTCCTCGATGCGCCGCTTGTAATTGGTATGGTTCGAGGGAACGAAGGCCGCCCAATTGGTTTTAGTGTGGCGCTCCAAGGCTCCCCTTCCCCTGACACGGCTATACTAGGCGCGCCTGGTCTGCGGCGTTTTGTCGCACGCTCAATTAGCAGTCGAGTTTTATTGATATAAGTCAATTGGACGCCTTTATTCTGTTGGGAAAAAGCTATTTGTGGCGTCCATTACAGACCAAACGGACGGAATGCGTTAACAATGCGACCCCATTACCGGGCAGGATCGAAGCACGCAGGAGGCTGTGATGACCGCGAACATGCAATCCATGTATGAGGAGACGCTGGCTGCCGTGAGCCAGTGCAATGAGTATCGTCCTTTCCCATTTGAGCCGGAGGTGCTGGAAGGACTGGCCCGGGTGAGTCATATGATCCATCTGCCCAAGAACCGCCTGCTTTTCAATGAGGGCGAGCCCCCAACCCATTTCTACCGGCTGATCAAGGGTTGCGTCCAGTTGCATGCCACCGATCACAGCGACAGCGACAGCGACAGCGACAGCGACAGCGACAGCGACAGAAGAATGCTCGCGCTGCTGCGGGACGGCGACACGATTTGCCACGAATTCGCGGTTCTGGGAATGAATTACCTGGTTTCGGCCGAGGTCGTCGCCGATTCACGGATCGTGGCCTGTCCGCGTGCCTATGTGCTCGCACGGTTGCAGGACACGCCCAGCATTGCCTACAACATGATCATCAGCCTGAGTCGCCACGCCACGGACCTGACCCAGCGCATCGGCGACCTGATGCAAAAATCAGGCGTTGCCCGTGTAGCGTGCTATCTGCTCGAACATTCGCCCCGTTTGGAGTCAAACAGCTATGAACTGACTCTGCCTTCATCCAAGCAAAGCATCGCGGCGCATCTGCATCTGTCCAAGGAAACGCTGTCGCGGATTTTTCACGACCTCAAGAACCAGGGCGTCATCGCGGTCAAGGGACGGGGAATCATGGTGCTGGACCGCGAGCGGCTGAGCCGGATCAAGCTGGGCGGCAACCCGGGCACACTGTAGCCCGGCTCACGCCCACACACTCAGCGGCGGATCGTTCGCAACGGCCCGCAGGATATCCCCGCGCGACACCAACCCCATCGGCACACTCTCTTCGTCCAGGATCGGCACGCCGCTCTGGTTGTATTCCAGCATGACGCGCGCGATGCGGCGGATGTCGGTGTCCGGGCCGGCGGCAACGATGGGCTGTCGCATGACATCGGCGGCGGTTCTGGCCTGCACGTCACGAATCCGGCCGTGTTCAACATTGAATGCGGTCAACAGGTCGCGGTCGCTCACCAGCCCGACCAGATGACCCTTTGCATCCAGGATGGGCAACTGGCGAATGGCGTGTTCGATCAGCCGTCTCCACAGGCGCTCGACCGGTTCGTCGCTGCGCGCGGTGACGACGGGAGCATGCATCAGCTGCCGCGCCAGATGCAGCGGAGCGCGCGCCTGCTCGCCGGGCTGCGCCTCGCGGTACGCCGCCATCGCATCTTCATGCGGCGACGCGACCGGGGCTTCGCGCGGCCCGGTTTCATTGCCGGGCACGCGAAACTCGTCGCCTTCCCGGTTGATGCCGCGCACATGGCGAATGGAATTCACGAGCGGCACCTGCTGGGCCAGTTGCTCAATCGTGCCTTGAAAGATCTGTCCGGTCATGCCGTGGATCGAAAACATAGTTTCAGCGCTCGTAATAAAAGGGTTGCTCGAGGACTTGCCTGCACATGTCGTTTTCCGGGCGGGCGTCTGCCAGGCGCATGCGGTGTCAGGCCGCACCCACCACCAGCACGTCGCACTCGGCTGCCTGCACCACGTCCTTGCTCACACTGCCCAGCAGAAACTGTTCCAGCCCGCCGCGCCCTTCGCGCCCCACCACGATCAACTCGGTGTTCCAGGTCGGCGCGCAAGCCAGAATCAGCGCCGGCGGGTAGCCTTCTTCGAGACGGCTCTCCACTTCGCCGGGCAGACCGGATTGCATGTTGGCCAGCAGGTTTCCGGCGATGGTGCGCATCTCGTCGCGACGCTGCCGGCTCGCAGCCGCGGCATTGGGCGCCGCATGACGCAGATCAGCGTCATCCATCGGCGCCAGCACATGCAGCAACTGCAATCGTCCATCGCACGCGAGCAGGCTTGCCCATTCGGCGACGGCGCGTGTATGCGGAAAGAAATCCACTGCCGCAAGCACCTGGCGATACACCTCGACCGGCTCGTTGCGCACGATGAGCACCGGACAAGGACACACCCGCAGCAACCGCGAGGACGTTGCCCCCATCAGGAAACGCGGCAGGAAACTCCCGCCGAGCGCCCCCGCAACCACCAGATCGGCGGCCACCGCACGGGCATACTCGGCCACCTGGCTATGGGCCCGGCCGATGCGCTGTGCGACCTCGGCATGGATACCGAAACGCTCATGCACCTTCTGTGCTGCGGCATCGAGCGGGCTGCGGGCCGCAGCGAGCCGGATGGGGTCGTCCATTCCGGGACCGATGTCCATGCCCGGATACAACGCCAAGGGCGAAACCACATGCAACAGGTGCAACGCTGCGCCCTGCTGCCGGGCAATCACGGAAGCGCGGCTGACCGCACGGCAGGCGGCGGGAGAAAAATCGGTGGCCGCGACGATGCATTTCAGGCTTTGCATGCGATTCTCCATGTCATAAGACCCGGACTCATCCGGGCGGCGTCAGGCGACCGGTCTTGCCGGCTTACAAGCATAGACAAGAACGGTCATGCCTACTCCCGGCAAGCCCGGATCCGCGGCAAGCCCCGTCGAACGCAGCGAAGGCGCCGGCGGGCAGCTATTTCGCGACGGCATGCCGCCAGACGAACACCATGGCCTTGCGCGCCTCGTCCAGCAGCAACACGCTGGACGCCACCAGCGCGGCCAGCAGCCAGTCGTTCAGCAGCAGATCGGTGGTGCCGAAGATCGTCTGCGCAGGCGACCAATGCACCGCCATCGCCTGCAAGGCGAGCACCGCCACCAGCGCCAGCCACAGTTTTCCATTCTTGAAGAAGTTCGCATTGAACGCGCTTCCGTGCTCGGCACGCGCATTGAAGACATTGAAAAACTGGAACAGCACGAAGGTGGTGAACGCCAGCGTCAGTGCGTAGGTCGGGCTGCCCGTGACCTGGCCGTGCTGGAACATGAACAGGGTACCGAGCATCATGGTCGCGCCGTACACGGTCAGCCGGCCCAGGCGACTCAAAGTAAGTATCTGCGCCGACTGCCTGCGAGGGGTGTCGTGCATGATGCCGGGGCGGGCGGGTTCGATGCCCAGCGTCATCGCGGGCGGGCCGTCCATGATGATGTTGACCCACAGCAGCTGAATCGCGGTGAACGGGGTGGGCATGCCCATCAGCGTGGCCACCAGCACGGTGAGGATGGCCCCGATGTTGGTCGACAGCTGGAAGCGCACGAATTTGACGATGTTGTCGTAGACCACGCGTCCCTCTTCGACCGCGCGAACGATGGTGGCGAAGTTGTCGTCGGTCAGCACCATGGTGGCGGCTTCCTTCGTCACCGCCGTACCGGTAATGCCCATGGCCACGCCGATGTCGGCGGCTTTCAGTGCGGGGGCGTCGTTGACGCCGTCGCCAGTCATGGCCGCCACGTGGCCATCGGCGCGCAAGGCCTTGACGATCTTGACCTTGTGCGCGGGCGACACGCGGGCGAATACGCTGATGTGGTCGATGCGCCGCGCCAGTTCGGCCTCATCCATGGCGTCCAGTTCCGCACCGCTGATCACGTCGCCTTTCAGTCCCAGTTCGTGGCCGATGGCAGCGGCCGTCAGCTTGTGGTCGCCGGTGATCATCTTGACCTGGATGCCGGCATGCTTGCAGTGGGCGATGGCCTGTTTCGCCTCGGCGCGCGGCGGGTCCATCAAACCGGCCACCCCCAGGAACACCCAATCTTTTGCCCACGTCATCAGATCGCCGGCCGGGTCGAAATCGTGCGCGGGAATGATCCGTCGTGCCACCGCCAGCACGCGCAGGGCCTGATTCGCCAGATGCGCGTTCTCGGTCTCGATGGCGTTGCGGGTCTCGTCATCCAGCGCAGTTTCTCCCGCCTCGGCGAGCCAGTCACGCGAGTGCGCCAACAGCACGTCGGGCGCGCCCTTGATGAACATCTCCACGGTTTCACCGGCATGGTGGAAGGTTGCCATGAACTTGTGCGCCGAATCGAAGGGGATTTCGGCGATGCGCGGCTGCTCGTCCTGTTCGTATTCCGGATCGATGCCGTGTTTTTGTGCCAGCACCCACAAAGCGCCTTCAGTGGGGTCGCCCACCAAGCGGCCGTCGCGCACCCGTGAATCGGTACACAGCGCCATGGGCAGGAAGAAGGCGCGCGGGTCCTGCACGGGCTGCACAAAATGGATCTCGCCCTCAGGCACATAGCCTTCGCCGCTCACGGTAAAACGACTTCCCGCACACCACCCAGCGCGTGCGGTCATCTGGTTCAGGGTCAGCGTGCCGGTCTTGTCGGAGCAGATCACCGTGGTGGACCCCAGTGTTTCCACCGCCGACAGCTTCTTCACAATCGCCCGGTTCCTGGCCATGCGCCACATGCCGATGGCAAGCGTCACCGTCACCACCGCCGGCAGGCCTTCAGGAATGGCCGCAACCGCCAGCGCCACGGCAGTCAGGGCAGCGTCGGTCCACGGACGGCCGCGCGCGAAGTCGAGGATGAAAATCAGCGTCACGATCACCCCCGCAAAAACAGCGAGTTTCTTGCCAAGCGTGTCGAGCTGTCTTTGCAGCGGCGTGCCCGCATCGGGTGCGGCGGCAATCATGTCTGCCAGCTTGCCCATTTCAGTCGCCATGCCGGTGGCGGTGATCAGCAGTTCGGCACGCCCGCGCGTGACGACCGTATTCATGTAGAGCAGGTTCACGCGGTCGCCCAGCGGCAGGTCAGGTTCATCCAACGCCGCGGTCGATTTACCCACCGCGTGCGATTCGCCGGTCAGCGCCGCTTCATCGACTTCCAGTGCGTGTGCAGCCAGCAGGCGACCGTCTGCAGGAACGCGGTCACCCGCTTCCAGCAGCACGATGTCACCTGGGACAAGCTGCGCCGCATCCAGATCGGATACCCGCCCGTCGCGCCGCACCCGGGCTTGTGCCGCGAGCATGCTCTTGAGCGCAGCCAGGGTTTGCTCAGCCCGGTGCTCCTGATAAAACCCCAGTCCCGCGTTGAACACGACGACGATCAGAATGACCACCGCATCCTTCAGGTCGCCGATGGCCCACGCCAGGCCCGCAGCGAACAGCAGCACGATGACCAGAAAGTTCTTGAACTGATCGAGGAATTTCAGCCATAGCGGCCTGGGAACAGCTTCGGCAAGCCTGTTCTCGCCCACGTGCACCAGACGCTCGGCAGCCGCATCCGAACTCAGGCCCTGCGCGGGCACGACATTCAGTTCGTCAGCGGCATCCCTGGCCGACAGCGCATGCCAGTTTCTGGATTCAGTTTCCATACAGATAGAGGAACAAAGTGTTCAAAAAATAGACGACCAGCAGCAGCACGCTAATCCAGCTGACCGAGCGCAACACGCGTGATTGAGGCCTGAGCACCAGTCCCACCACGGCCAGTCCGCTCATCATCATGGCCGAGAAGGCGGAAGCTGCATGCGAAATGGACACATGGGCGAACAGGGGACCTTGCATGAAGAGCAGATCATCGATCGCCAGGATGAGAATATTAAACAGGTTGCTGCCAAACAGATTACCAATGGCCAGGTCGACCGCGCCTATGCGCAGGGCAGCCACCGTCACGACGATTTCCGGGGCCGTCGTGACCGCGGCAACGAACAGCGTTCCGACAAAACTCTGCTTCCATCCCATCACCGCGGCCATATCAGCGGCAATGTAGGGCAGCCAGATTCCGGCCGCCACCACTGCCCCCGCGGCCATGACATAACCTTGCACCGCCTGTTTCAGGGTCATATCAGGATGCAGTTCGACGCGGTCCTCCACATACTCGCTGACCTGGACCTGCTCATAGCGATAGAGCGAGCGCATCGACAGCAAGTAAATCAGCAGGATGACCGGCGTGTAGAGTCCGACATGTCCCAGTGAAGGAATCGACGCATCGCGATACACCAGCAGGCTGAAGCCCGCAAACCCGATCAGGAGGATGCCGTAACCTGCGGCCAGCACGTTGCCCTGTCGCGCACGCGTGTAGATGGATTCCTTGCGGTACAAGAAATCCAGCACCACGATGAATCCCAGATTGAATACGCAGGCGCCCAGAATATTGCCCACGGCAATATCAGGCACATTGGCGACGGTCACGGCAGAAATGCCCGTCACCAATTCCGGAAGGGACGTCACCGAGGCCAGCATGATCAGCCCCACCCAACCACGGCTCATTCCGCTCTTCTCGGCGATGATGTCGCCATAGCGAGACAGCCTGACCCCAGCCACGCCGATGACAGCCAGACAGGCCAGCAATGAAAGCCAGATAACAAACAGGTCTTGCATGTCAGTTTAACTCGGCTCCGTTTCTTCGGGCACGTGGGATGCCCTGCATTGATCCTAGAAACCGCAGTTGGACGCGCCCGATGGTGCGTTTGGGCGTGTGTCTGCCGCGAAGCAACGAGGCGGCAGGCCGGGGCCTGCAACGAGGCGCGACAAAGGCAGGCGCGTGACCAGACGTACCAGCGGGTGCGTAGCGAGTTCACCCAAAAAGTGAACGTGAACGAAGGCATAACACTCAATATTCATGCGGCTTTCATTGAGGCAATGAGCGGTCAACTGCGGTTTTTAAGTTGATTCAGCGACAGGCCACATCCGCCCCTGAAAATCCTTTCGGCTCGCTGCGGCCCCTCCAGACCGCCTCACCCCGGCTCCTATATCGTCTCTTGTACAGCGTATCATGCAGCTGTCGTCTTGATGACAAGAGACATCAGGTCGGCAGTGCGGTTTCCACTACTCTAGTGGCAAGTAGCCCACCTCCTGGAATAAGCATGGACAGTATTTATCAGGAATTTGCCCTGTTGCTCGCCGTGTCCGCCTTCGTCGGCGCGCTCGCAGTCCGACTGCGCCAGCCGCTGCTGGTGGCTTACATCGTGGTCGGTATCGTGGTCGGCCCGGCAGTATTCGGCTGGGTCACCGCACACGACCAGATCGACCTGCTGGCGCAGATCGGCATCACCGTGCTGCTGTTCGTGGTGGGGCTCAAGCTCGACCTGCGCCATATCCGCCACATCGGCCCGGTCGCGCTCGCCACGGGTCTCGGCCAATTGGCCTTCACCATCCTGTTCGGTTTTTTCATCATCCTCGCGCTCGGCAAGGGTTGGCTGGAAGCGCTATATGTGGCAGTCGCGCTGACCTTTTCCAGCACCATCATCATCGTCAAACTCCTGTCCGACAAGCGCGAACTCGACTCGCTGCACGGTCGCATCGCGGTCGGCTTCCTCATCGTGCAGGACCTTGCCGTAGTGATCGCGATGATGGTGATGAGCGGCCTCGGCAGCATGGGCGAGGAAGGGGTCAGCGGCATGGCCATGGCGCTGACCCTGCTGGCGCGCCTGGGCGGCGCCGCGCTGCTGCTCTACGTATTGATGCGCTACGTGCTGCCGCGCATCGTCGATACCCTGGCGCGCTCGCAGGAGCTGCTGCTGATCTTTGCCATCGGCTGGGGCACCGCGCTGGCGGCGCTCGGCGAACATGCTGGCTTCAGCAAGGAGGCCGGCGCGTTCATCGCCGGGTTCTCACTCGCCTCCACCACCTACCGCGAAGCGATCAGCGCGCGGCTTGCCAGCATCCGCGACTTTCTGCTGCTGTTCTTTTTCATCGACCTCGGTGCCAAGCTCGATTTTTCCACCCTCGGCAACGAAACCGGCACTGCCATCGTGCTCTCGCTGTTCGTTCTGATCGGTAACCCGCTGATCGTGATGGCCATCATGGGTTATATGGGTTATCGCAAACGTACCGGTTTTCTGGCCGGACTGACGGTGGCTCAGATTTCCGAGTTCTCCATCATTTTCGTCGCCATGGGCATCAGCCTGGGCCATGTCGGTTCCAGTGCCTTGGGACTAACCACGCTGGTGGGGCTCATCACCATTGCACTGTCGTCCTACATGATCCTGTACTCGCACCGCCTGTATGTCTGGCTGGCGCCCTGGATGGGAATGTTCGAACGCAAGCACCCCTTCCGCGAACTGGCGGTCGAGCACACACACGCCGACAGCGTGCGTCCCGACGTGGCCATTTTCGGCCTCGGCCGCTACGGCAGCCGGCTGGCGCATTCGCTGCTCAAGCAGGGCATTCATGTGCTGGGCGTGGACTTCGACCCGGAGGTGGTGCGGGCGCAGCAAAACCAGGGGCTGGACGCCCGCTTCGGTGACGGCGAGGCGCCGGACTACGTCGAGAGCCTACCGCTGGCAGGGGTGCCCTGGGTGGTCAGCACCCTGCCCGACCGCGCCTCCAACCATGCCCTGCTCAATGCGCTGAAGGAACACCACTACAGCGGGCAGATCGCCATCGTGGCGCGCGACGAAGCCGATGCCGCCAGCCTGCGGACGCTCGGCCGGGTCGAGATCATCCTGCCATTCAACGAGGCGGCCGATTTCGCCGCACTCGATCTTGCGGCACGCATCGCCGCGTCCGAGCTGAACACAGACAAGGAGACCGCATCGTGACTGCATCCCTATCCCTGCTCGCCGCCACCGACTTTTCCGCCCCGGCGCGCCATGCGCTGGAACGCGCGGCGCAGCTTGCTGCCACCCATCCGGGGGCACAGCTCACGCTGACCCACGTGATCAGCGCATCCATGCTGGCGCGGCTGCGCGGCGTGATGCGCGACGAGGCGCCGGCGATGGAAGCGCGCGTCGCCGACGAAACACAGCAGGCCCTGACCGAACTGGCGGCCCGCCTCAGCACGCAGTACGCCTGCCCGGTCAACACCCGGCTCAGCCAGGGGGTGGCGCTGGATGCGATCACCGGCCTGGCCGACGAACTGCAGTCCGATCTGCTGGTAATGGGCGCGCGCGGCGCGCATTTCGTGCGCGAATTCCTGCTCGGCTCGACCACCGAACGCGTGCTGCGCAAGACCTGCCGCCCCGTGCTCGCGGTCAAGCAGCGGCCGCAGGGCGCCTATCGGCGCGTGCTGGTGCCGGTCGACTTCTCGGCCCACGCCGTGGCAGCAGCGCAGACCGCGCACCGCTGGCTGCCCGATGCCGAAATCATCCTGCTGCACGCGTTCGAGGTCGACATCGAAGGCACCCTGCGCTTCGCCAGCATCGCCGAGGAGCAGATTCATCAGTATCGGGTGCGCGCGCGTGAGGACGCGCTCGATGCGATGGCGCAGTTTGTCGACCAGCTGTCGATTCCGGCGGGCCAACTGACGCGCCTGATCGTGCACGGCGCCCCCACCCTGCGCATCCTCGAACACGAACAGTCGCTCGACGTCGACCTCATCGTCATAGGCAAGCACGGCCAGTCGACGCTGGAGGAACTACTGCTCGGCAGCGTCACCAAACATGTGCTGGCTTATTCCAGCAGCGACGTTCTGGTCGCCGGTCATCCCACCTGAATCTTTCCGCCATGCCCAACGAAGCCCCGACCCGCCGCAACCCACACCTGTTTCGCTACCTGCTGATTGGCTTCTTCACCGTCGCGCCGCTGTGGGTCACCTGGCTGGTGTTCGACTTTCTGTTCGGCCTGCTGGCCAGCACCGGCGTGCCCTTTCTCAAGGCGCTGGCGCGCGTGCTGCGGCCGCTGTCCGACACCCTCGCAACCTGGCTGCTGAACAGCGATGTGCAATATGCGCTCTCCGCGCTGTTCACCTTGATCGCGCTCTATCTGATCGGCCTGCTGGCCTCGTTCGTGGTCGGCAAGAAAGCCATTGCCACCCTCGAATACTGGGTCAACCGGCTGCCGCTGGTGCAAACCATCTACGGCGCCACCAAACGTTTCCTGCAGACCGTCAGCAAGCCGCCGGTGCAGGGCCAGCGGGTGGTACTGATCAGCTTTCCCTCGCCGGAGATGAAGGCGGTCGGCCTCATCACCAAGGTGATGCGCGATTCCAATAACGGGCAGGAACTGGCCGTGGTCTACGTGCCCACCTCGCCCAACCCAACCTCGGGCTACATCGAGATCCTGCCACTGGCCGACGTGGTGATGACCGACTGGACCATGGAAGAAGCCATGAGCTTCGTCATGACCGGCGGCACCAATGCCCCCGACAGCGTGCGTTTCAGCAATCCACCGCATGCCGTGGTGGAGGCGCCGGTGCGATGATCGTCTCGCTCGCCGGCGTCCGCGCCTTGCTCTGGCGCAGCGCCCTGTTCGCCGGGCTGTGGTGGACGCTGACCGATGGCCGCGCCGACAGCTGGGGGGTGGGCAGCATCAGCATCCTCGCCGCGGTGATCCTCAGCCTGCGCCTGCTGCCGCCGGTGTCCACCACCATTTCGCGCATCGGCCTGCTGCGCTTTCTCGGCTTCTTTTTTGTCCAGTCGCTGCGTGGCGGCGCCCAGGTCGCATGGTTCGCCCTGCGCCCCCGCATGGGACTGCGGCCGGGGATCCACGAAATCCCGCTGCGCCTGCCCGAAGGCATCGGCCGGGTGTTGCTGGCCAACATGCAGAGCATGCTGCCGGGCACCCTCTCCGTGGAACTGCGCGGCAATCGCCTGTGTCTGCATGTGCTCGACATCGAAGCGCCGACGGAGGCCGACGTGCGCCATGCCGAAACCCGCGTGGCCCACATGCTGGGGCTGCAACTGGAACGGCCATGAGCAATCTGACCCTGATTCTTTCCGTTTTCCTGCTTGCCAACCTGCTGGTCGCCCTGCTGCGGGTGGCGCGCGGCCCCACCCCGGCCGACCGCCTGCTGGCGGCGCTGCTGTTCGGCACCACCGGCGTGGCGATCCTGTTGCTGCTGAGCTTTGCGACAGACAGCGCCGCCCTGCTCAATGCCGCGCTGGTGTTCGCCCTGCTGGCGGCAATCAGCGGCGCCGCGTTTGCCCAGCGCGCCTGGCGCGAGGAACCTGGCGAGGCGACGCATGACGACTGACGGCATCAGCACCCTGCTGCTGCTGATCGGTGCGGTGTTCTTCTTCGCCGGTACCGTTGGCCTGCTGCGTTTTCCCGATGTCTACACCCGCCTGCACGCGCTGGCCAAGGCCGACAATCTCGGGCTTGGTTTTATCGTGCTTGGCCTGTTGCTGCAAACGTCCAGCCCGGCGACGGCACTGAAGCTGATACTGATCTGGCTGCTGGCGCTGGCAGCCAGCGCCACCGTGGGCTTCCTCATCGCCCGCCGCGCGCGCCAGAACGGCATCGTGCCGTGGCGGTCCGGAGACCGCCCATGACGCCGGCGCTGGCCTTCGACCTGCTGCTGATCGCGGCGCTCTTGTGGAGCGCGGCGCGCGCGCTCACCATCGCCGACGTGTTCCACGCGGTGGTGCTGTTCATTGTTTTCGGCCTGTTGATGGCGCTGGCCTGGGCGCGCCTGGGTGCGCCCGATATCGCGCTGGCCGAGGCGGCCATCGGCGCCGGACTGACTGGCGCGCTGCTGCTCGATGCCGTCGGCCACTTGCGGGCGAAACAGCGGAAGCCGGAAACATGAAAGCCTGGCGCGATGCGCTGATCGTCCTGCTCTCCGGCGGGCTGGCGCTGGCGCTCGGCTGGGCCATGCTGACGCTGCCCGAGCAGATGGTTCGCCTGCCCCAACAGGTGGCGGCGAATCTCGACACCAGCGGCGTCGCCCACCCGGTCACCGCGGTGCTGCTCAACTTCCGCGGCTACGACACCCTGCTGGAAGTAGCGGTGCTGCTGCTGGCGCTGCTGGGCGTGTTCGCGCTCTCGCGTCATGCCGATGAACCCGCCCCTCGCGCCACGCCCGCCCATCCCGTGCTGCAGACTCTGGCGCGGCTGCTGGCGCCGCTGATGGTGCTGGTGGCGGGCTATCTGCTGTGGATCGGGGCGCATGCGCCGGGCGGCGCGTTTCAGGCCGGCGCGGTGCTGGCTGCCGCCGGCGTGCTGCTGCGCCTGGCGGGGCTGCTGCCGAGCTGGGCCTCGCCGAATCGTTTGCTGCGCGGCGGGCTGGCGCTAGGTCTGCTGGTGTTTCTGGCGGTGGCCGTCGCCGGGCTGCCGCAGGGCAGCCTGCTGCACTACCCGGTCAGCCTGGCGGGCGCACTGATCCTGCTGGTCGAGGCCGGCCTCACGCTGTCGATCGGGCTCACCCTCGCCGGTCTTTATCTCGCCAGCGCGGGCGTGAAGCGATGAGCGCCGCTCTGCTCTACGCGCTGGCCGGCGCCACGCTGTTCGGCATCGGGCTGGCCGGCCTGCTGCTGCAGCCGCACCTGCTGCGCAAGATCCTCGCTTTCAACATCCTCGGCAGCGGCGTCTTCCTGATCCTGGTGGGACTGGGCCAGCGCGACGGCACGATCGACCCGGTGCCGCAGGCGATGGTACTCACCGGCATCGTCGTCGCCATCGCCGCCACCGCGCTGGCGCTGGCGCTGGCGCGACAACTGCTCGACCTGACCGGGCAGATGCGGCTGCCGGAAGACCGGCCCGATGCGGAG